>NZ_CACA01000010.1:0-8794 GCF_000180455.1 Kamptonema sp. PCC 6506 | reverse complement strand
TTCTTTTATAATGGGTAATCTTTCAGAAATTTCTAGTTCGCAGCTAATTGAGGAAGGTATTCCTCAATTACGAGTCAAAAAGGTTAGTGTAAGTACCCCTTTAGCTTCCAAGTATTTATTGGAAGATATTTCATTTAACGTAGCAAGAGGCGATCGCGTCACAATTGTTGGCCCTTCTGGTGCTGGTAAATCTACCCTCTTACGACTACTAAATCGACTGAGTGAACCTGCAACAGGTGCAATTTATCTAGAAAATCGAGAATATAAACAAATTCCGGCGATCGCGTTGCGACAAACTGTCACCCTAGTGCTGCAAGAATCAAAGCTTTTAGGGATGTCAGTACGAGAGGCTTTAGCTTATCCCTTGAAATTGCGGGGACTAGAGGCTTCAGAAATCCTCAAGCGGCAAAACTTAGCGATCGAAATGCTGCACATTCCGCAACAATGGCTAGAGCGGACGGAGTTACAGTTGTCTGCGGGACAGAGGCAATTAGTAGCGATCGCGCGTGCTGTAGCTATCCAACCCCAAATTTTACTCCTAGACGAACCCACAAGCGCCCTAGACGCTGGCAGATCCCACCAAGTTTTACAAGTATTAGCACAGCTAGCGACTAGCGATCGCATGACTATACTGATGGTGAATCACCAACTAGAATTAGCAGAGCAATTTTCTACACGAGTTCTACACTTGCAAAGCGGAAGACTGATTGAAGATGCGATCGCAAGTCAAATAAATTGGGTAAATTTACGGCAAAGTTTAATCGAAGCCGAAATACAAGAATCACAAGAATGGGCTTAGATTGACCCACCGATTGAAATCGCGTCCACATACACAAAACCGCCTAAGCAGGTTAAAAAACTCCACAGTCCGCGCAGGCGGACTTCCTTTGTGTAGCAGCGATTTCAATCGCCCATTAGATTAATAGATTTTAATTACCAATTACCAATTACCCATTACCAATTACCAATTCTCGCAACCATAAATTAAGTTGCAGTTGAAACTCCCGCAGGCCGAGTTTGTTTTGCAGGCATATACAATTCATTCCCATTTAGAATATCCAGATTCAGACGATAGCCAACATTGCGAACAGTTTGCAGCACACTAGGCTGTCGGGGATCGAGCTCAATCTTTTTACGCAGAGACAGCACATGAGTATCAATAGTTCGTGGATTATCAATAGAATCTGGCCAAGCTCTCCGTAACAAATCCGATCGCGACAGCGGTACTCCTCCAGCTTGAGCTAGCACATAGAGCAAGCTAAATTCTTGAGGAGTGAGATCGATATGTTCCCCCTGCAACCGAACCCGGCGCTGTACCAAGTCAATTTTGAGTTCCCCACAATCCAAAGTAGCAGGAGGGATCGTATTGCGGTTGCGCCGCATCAGAGCCTCCACCCTAGCCATAAACTCTTGCATCCCAAAGGGTTTTGTTAAATAATCATCAGCTCCCGATCGCAAACCTTCTACAATATCAGCTTCGGCATTGCGAGCAGAGAGCATCAAAATTAGCGACTGCTGCTGTTGCTGGAGCCATCGGCAAAATTCTAACCCGTCTCCATCGGGCAGTTCTGCGTCAAGAATGACTAGGGAAGGCTGGCGAGTATAAAATATTTCCCTAGCATGATGGATGTCGGCTGATTGGTGTACCCAAAACCCGACCTGCTGTAGGTGCCAGCCTAAGAGCGATCGGAGGTGCGGATTTCCTTCAATAATCGAAATACAAGCAGATCCCACAGAGGCTCGTTTCCCATATCACTAATTGTTACCAGATTATCAGAGCTTTTGTCATGGTTTTGTAACCGTCGCTACGCAAGCGTTAGCTTCATTTAAAGCCCAGAAAAAGCTCTACACCACAATTTTAAAGATTTGGTCAACTTTTAAGTCTCACTTCTCAGAAAGCTTAGAGCCATCTCCGGGTTGTCATAGAATGAAAGTAGTAGTCTCCCCACAGCCCAACCCCCCATGCCAAAACTCTTTATTAAAATTCACAGTCCCACTCATCAGCCTTGTTGTTGGGAGTTGACAAATCACTCAGCTCAAATTAGACTTCCACAAACTCTCAGCTCAATTGCAGGATCTTTTATCCAGTTTGAGCGCAAAATTTACCAAAATCCTGACTTGATGAGGCGCATACGGAACCATCTAGGTGTAAGTGGGGTATTAGGAAGGGACACAAATCGGTAAAGTTCCCCTCCAAGGTAGCTTTTCCCCCAAAGTCGGAATTAACAGGCAAAAATGGCTCCTTTCGAGCCAACTCAGCTAAAAAGAAACCTGTTTGTCAACCCGCCAGTCATGTAGATATAAACCCTAAACGATTTCAACTTCACACCATGCTTCAAGATACTCACACCATCCGCCACTACCAAAAACTCACCGATGCCCTAGTCGAAATGTGGAATAGAGGCTATCGCTTCGATGACTTGCGGCTGTACTTAGACGGTTATTTAGCTGCTTTAAGACATACAAATGCGATCGAACCTTATCTAATCCATAGGTTAGAGGAGGAAGCTACTCGCTATATCTACGACCCCTCGAATTTTGAAATGCCGCTGACGCAACCCGAATCTGGATACTATTAGCTGCTTTGTAGCTTTGTAGTAGGTGAGATAGTCTATTTAATAGATTCAATTTTAACCAAAAATTGCTACTGGCTATGGGTTTTATTCCCTCGCTAGTAGCAATTTAAACGTTAATAAAAAATCGTGACTAAACTCTAGTCAAGCTACTAATGCTTAACAGTGAAAACAATAAAGTTTTCTTCGTTTTCTTCAGGAAGCCAAAGCCACTTCTACCATTTCCTGCAATTCACCCTTCTGATAGAGCTCGATCATAATATCTGAGCCACCAACAAACTCGCCGTTGATATAAACTTGAGGAATCGTCGGCCAGTTAGAATACTCCTTAACTCCCTGACGAATTTCGGGGTCTGCTAAAACATCAACTGTCTCAAAAGGGACTCCCAAGGTATTAAGAATTTGCACCACATTGTTAGAGAAACCACACTGGGGCATTAACTTATTTCCCTTCATAAAAACCAAGACTTTATTTTGCTTTACCAAGCTTTCAATTTTGTCGTGTGCTGCCGTACTCATGGTTGTGCCTCAACTTGTTTTGTTGTGTTATTTTCAGTCTGAAAAAATCTAGATAGTCAGTTAACTGTTAACTGTTAACTGTTAACTGTTAACAACTTAACTTTCCGCTGCCCATTCTGTGGGAGTGTAGGTTTTCAACCCTAGAGCATGAATGGCTTCACTCGCCATTGCTTCTTTGAGGGTACTATAAACCAATTGGTGCTGTTTGACTCGGCTTTTTCCTTCAAACTCTGAAGAAACTACGATCGCCTGATAGTGATCGCCACCGCCCGTCAAATCGTCTATTTGTACTTTAGCGTCAGGCAATCCAGCCTGGATCATCGCCACTACTTGAGATGGGTTAACCATTGTCGATATCTGATAGAGTGCTGCAATTTAGATTTTAATTGAATTATTTGGTTGACGAACTCGGCTGAGCGTCACGGGCGGGCCGGGGATAGGGTACATCCACAAACCCCAGTTCTAATAACTGCTGGTAAGCTTTTTTTCCCAAGTCGCGAGTAGGCTGCTGAGAGCGGATAATCTGAATTAGCAGGGGAACTGCCAGTTCCGGCTTATTTTGGGCCCGGTGTACCAACGCTAGCCTATAGGTGGCTTCGTCCCGCATCTGGGCTGTTTCTAGCGCCTTTGTGCGGTTGGTGTCGGCCAGACGGTTGTCAATCCCGGAAAAAGCTGTTGCCAGTTGTTGGTAAAAATTAGACAACTGATTGAAAACTTGACGGGACTCTTGGAGTTTTTGGGCTGCTAGAACATAATTCTGATCGGAAATGGCAGTGCTGGCCTCAGACATTAAACGCTGTCCTCCTGGTATACTCAGAAGGCTGTCTGGCCCCGCAGGGCGGAGATTGTTCGGATCGGTCGGATCGAGAGGATCGGCCGCGTCTCGGTTCTCTGGCAGAGGAGATTGCTGTGCCTGGACGCGGAGAGGTTGCAGCAAGGTTAAGGCTGCCACTACCGCAAGAGTAATCCGGGCGGTGGAGCGTAGGAGGCAAACAGTTCCAGAGTGTACCATGAAGTAACTTTGCCCGTTGGCGGCAATAAAAAATTTAAGTGTCTGGCGATCTTACCACTATTTGCGATCTAAATCTGGTAGAATTACGCAAAATTTATGTTTTTAATCAGAGTGTACCGAAAAGATAGTCTGAACGTAGGAACTATAAACTAAAGACTTAAAGTAAAGCAAACAGGTTTATTTCCGATGACATCGCCAGTTAACCCGTCCCCCGCAGTTTTACAAGAGTACCAAGGCACTGGAGTCCCAGAAGAAAGTGTGGGATTCATTTTGCAGCGGGGGGGTGAAGAATTAGCCCTCACCAAGGCAAGCGATCGCTTTACGGTGCGTATGTCCCCCCAAGCAACAACTGTTCAAAATTGGGCATCCCAAATCCCAGGAAAGCTGCAAGGAACTGTACCGCAAAGTGACTTAGAAGAATTTACGATCGATCCAGCCGAGCGGGACGCAGCTATGCAGACGGTTCGCTCGTTAGATACAGTAGTTTTTGCTAGCCATGTCTACCACCCCATAGATAATCCGGCTACGTTATTCTACTTGACAGACCAAATCACGGTTCAATTTGCCGAGGGAGTGGAGCTCGCAGCCCGCGAGGCGATCGCATCTTTTGTCGGATTGCAAATAGTCCGCCCCATACCCGGCGTACCCAATGCCTTCGTCTGCCAAGTTACCAAAGAATCTACAGAAAATCCCCTTAAAATCGCTAACCGCCTGACGCGATACCGAGAAGTTTTAGTAGCTGAACCGAATATCGCCGTACAAGCTCAGCAGCACTACATTCCGCGCGACACGCTTTATAGCAAGCAATGGTATCTCAATAATAAAGGTGGCAGTCAACTGGGTACTGGTTCCCACATCTCTGCTGAGCAAGCTTGGGACATAACTCGCGGTACTCGTTCTGTAATTATTGCGATCGCAGACGACTCCGTTGACACCAACCACCCTGACTTTAAAGGTTCAGGCAAAATAGTCGCCCCTTTAGACTTAAAAGATAACGACTTTTCGCCCCTGCCAGTAGCAGAGTCAGACAATCACGGCACATCTTGCGCTGGTGTCGCAGTCGCAGAAGAAAATGGCATCGGTATAGTCGGTGTCGCCCCCGGCTGCGCCCTGATGCCCATCCGCACTACAGGCTACCTAGACGACGATTCCATCGAACAGATATTTAACTGGGCCATTAACAAAGGAGCCTCAGTCATTTCTTGCAGTTGGGGGCCTAGTGCCGTTTACTTCCCCCTATCCCTCCGACAGAGTGCAGCCATTTCCAGAGCCGCTACCCAAGGACGCAATGGCAAAGGCTGCGTAATCGTCTTTGCTGCGGGTAATGCCAACCGTCCTGTCAACGGCACAATTAATGAGGCTGGCTGGCCGAAAAACATACTCAGCGGTCAAACTAAATGGCTGGGAGGCTTCACCGTCCACCCAGATGTAATCACCGTTTCCGCGAGCACTTCCCTGGGTAAAAAAGCCGCTTACAGCAATTGGGGTAGCGGTATCTCTGTCTGCGCTCCCAGCAATAACGCCCCGCCGGGAATTTGGCTACAAGAAACTGGATTTGTGAGTACGCCTCCAGAGGTGACTACCGCACTACCTGGTTTAGGGGTATTCACTGCTGACCGAGTAGGGGGAGTTGGCTACGATCGAGGAGACTATACTGCTTATTTTGGTGGTACTTCTAGTGCTACTCCAGTAGTCGCGGGAGTTGCAGCTTTGGTGCTCTCGGCAAATCCTAACTTGACTGCACAGGAAGTACGGACGATTCTCCAGCAAACGACGGATAAGATTGTGGATACTGACCCTGACCCCCAGTTTGGGACGCGGCTGGGTACTTACAATACTTATGGTCGCTGTGACTGGTTTGGGTACGGCAAGGTGAATGCTTTTAAGGCGGTGCAGGCGGCGGTGAAAATGGGCGGAGGTTCCCCTGTAACAAAATTAGCCGATATTAATGGGCATTGGGCACAGGCTTTTATTCAAGGGCTGATCGATGCCAATATGATTAGTGGGTTTCCTGACGGCACGTTTAAGCCGAATGACCTTTTAACTCGCGCTCAATATGCGGCGTTGTTAGCTAAGGCTTTTGATTTAATTCCGAGAGTAGCTGCTACGAATTTTATCGATGTTTCTGCTACTTTTTGGGCTAGGTCGGCGATTTTAAAGGCAAATCAGGCGGGGTTTTTGGCTGGGTTTCCGGGGTTGAAGTTTCGGCCGGATCAGAATTTAACTCGCGTTGAGGCGATTGTCTCTTTGGTGAATGGTTTACAACTGACTGGTGGTAATCTAAATTCTTTAAATGTGTATAGCGATCGCACACAAATCCCCTATTACGCCGATGGGCCGGTCGCAACGGCAACTGACAAGAAGATGGTGGTTAATTATCCTGTTCGCCTTCGGCTCTCACCAATCCAATCTATTACCCGCGCTGAGATTTCAGCTCTAATTTACCAGACTTTGGTAGCCACAAATCGGGCTAAGCCAATTAATTCTCAATATATTGTCTAGGAATGGGTAATTGGTAATTGGTAATTGGTAATTGGTAATTGGTAATTGGGATACACAGATTTTACAGATTCCTATGATTTCACAGACTAAACGATCGTACTTCTAACTAATCCCTCTTTTGTCACTTCGAGCAGAGAAAAAGGCTTTCGCCTTGCGATCGCTGGATTTTAGCTATTGTCAATAATTTAGGGTTCGCAAGGCGAAAGCCTTACAAACCAGTAGTTCCAGAAAATTATCTCCCCAAAGTGACAAAAGAGGGATAATCCGTGTAATTCGTGTAATCGGTAAAATCCGCATTCATAATTGGTAATAGCTAATGGCTAATGCAGGACTTACGCACCCAACCTCATAAACCGGGTTTTTTGACGAAAATACTTTGCCCCGACGCACATACGATCGCAAAAACCTGGTTTCTGGGACGACCTGCCTATAGATATTATGGAGCTATACGAAAGCCTATATAGCGAAGTTTACTCAAAAGAAGCTTACTCAAAAGTACAAAAGTAATTTTTTTTAGAAAGGTGAATTGATGATGAGGGCTCTCACCCCATCAGAAAATTTGTTTGGGAACTCTGGCGAGTTGGTAGGCTCCTTTAGCGTCTAAAATTTGGTATTGATTCGGTTGCAGTCCCATTTGAGTAAACTTTTCCGGGTATCCCAAAATGAGCACAGACGGCGGAGACTGGTTCTGAGATTTTTGGATGTACTCTATTCCAGCTCTTGTCAGCCGATAATAAGTAACAGAATCTTGGGTATAAAATACAAGACTGGGTTTAGGAAAACCAATCATAATTAACTCTTCCGCCGGGAGTTTTTCTTGAACAGCGGTATGTGCTAATTGTCGTAGAGGTAGCTGTCGTTGCTCATCGAGTAGATTGTAGACGGGAGCGATCGTAAAGATCAGAAATGCAGCTAATCCAACCAAGTTAACAGTAAAAATCCCCTCCTCTTGCCGCCGCCAAAGAAGAATTGCCGCCACCACAGCAGCAATCGCCCAAATTGCTCCTCCCACGATCGCTAAACCAGATTTTTGAAATGCTTGCGAAAAATTCGGCATTGCTGGATCGTTTCCCAACCAGTTGAAGCTGTATAAAATCGCCCCAGCTAAAACCAGCAAAAATACTATATTAAAAATGAATGAAAGAAAGAGGGAAAGAGGCAGAGCATCTTGCTTTCTTCCTACTTTTTTCGGTCTTCTTCCTTGCTTTGCTAAAAGCTCGCGATCGCTACCTACCGATAGCTCCTCGTTTAAAGCTTGTACGTTACCTAATTCCAGCGTTCTTCCTTCTTCCTTACCCCTTGCTTTCTCTTCGATGATGTCGCTCCACAATAATGCTACTAATATTGCTGCGGCTGGCATTAAAGGCAATACATAACTAGGAAGTTTAGTTACAGCAACGGTGAAGAAACCAAAGATACAGGCAAACCAACAGAAGACGAATAAACCTAATTGAGCTTTGCGAGGTTGGCGACACCAATAGCTACGCTGCCAAAATCGCAGACGTGCGATCGCGCAGGGCAAATAAATAGACCAAGGAGCAAAACCAACTAGCACCACCAAAAAGTAAAAATACCAGGGAGCCCCGTGACGGTTGACTACCTGCGTAAAGCGCTGAAAATTGTGATAACCAAAAAAGGAATCAATGTAAGCTTCGCCATTGGCTAAGGTAACGAGAATAAACCAAGGTAAAGAAATGGCGAGAATAATTAATATGCCACGTAGAAGGCACATTTCCTGCCAAATTTCTCGAACATTACCGAGGTAGAGTGTAAAGCTGCCAATAATGATTACTGGCAAGACGATCCCGACTGGGCCTTTGCTGAGAATTGCCAATGCTATCAAGATATAAAAAGCTAAATACCAAGGGGAGAGTTTCGATTGAGTTTTAAGAGATTGCTTTGTTCTGGGCAAGACTTCCCCGAAATTGCTTGTTTCCTCCCAATTCTGCACGATTTCGAGCTGTGCTTGTTCTTCCTGCTGCTTCTTTTCTTCTTCCTTTACGTATCCCAGAAAAAACGCGAACAGAGCACAACCCATACAGCCTGTCAGCAGCATATCTGACACGCCAATCCTTCCCCAAGCGATCGTTTCTGGATTTAAGGCGATGAGAGCAGAACCAATGCCAGCGGTTAAGAGGGAGCTCTTGAGCAAGGGGGCAGGGGAGCGGGGGGGCAGGGGGGCGGGAGA
>NZ_CACA01000011.1:0-12827 GCF_000180455.1 Kamptonema sp. PCC 6506 | reverse complement strand
GCCTTCATTATCTCCGAAAGTGACATCTTCATATAAAGCATCTATGCTAGTGCGAAAGTCGATGCTTGTTAGGTGAATTTCACTGCCTGGAAAGTAGAATTGTAATACCCAAAATCCCTCGGTGTTGCGGCGGAAGCAGTCTAAACGTTGGCGCTTTTGGCTAATTAAAACGTATTCTTGGAGGGTTTCTAATTGTTGATAGTCGGCAAATTTGTCACCGCGATCGAAAGCTTCTGTGGTTGGTGATAAAACTTCGACAATTAAACAAGGATATTTTTTATGATTTGTCAATGCTCGATCTCTGGCATCACAAGTTACTATCACATCAGGATAGTAATAGATATTAGCCGTATCTATTTGGGCTTTCATGTCAGCCATATAGACGCGGCAACCTGTCCCTCGCACATGATTTCTTAACAGGGCAAATAAGTTTCCGGCGATGGTAACATGAGCATCACTAGCGCCTGCCATTGCGTACATTTGTCCGTCAATATATTCGTGTTTGATGGGGCTGAGTTCTTCTCCTGCTAGATAATCTTCAGGAGAAATGTAATTTTGGGTTTGATTCGCTATCATTGTTTTGAAAATGCAGCTACTATATGATTATATCATTCTCAGTCGGTAAAAAATCAGGATTAAGAACTTCTTCTCCAGTAAAGGGAGACTCTGGGGGAAATATCTCAATAGATAAACCTGTTTCATCTGCGGCTAGTTCTCTGGCATCTTGATAAGATTCATTAAAAATCTCTTCAAAAAAACGGTATAAACTCGGACTGGTTTTGAAGGTATCTCGGATGCGTTTACGATGTTCACGAATAGTGTACACCCAACTATTTGTTTGTTTTTCCGGCTGATATTTATACTTAAGTAAGTGCATTAAAAGTACCCGCAAATTACTTTTTAAAGCATTTTTATCGTTTCTCCCCATACTTTCCAATTCTTCTAGTAAGTTCTCTAAATCTATTTCGGCAAATTTTCCCTCTCTTAATAAGTTGATAGTTGTCTGTAACCACAGATAAAAATCCTGTTCATAAAGGGATGTTATTGCAGTTGTCATTGATTGGATAGTTGTCATTTTGTTTGACTCCCTTTCTCTTCTCTATACATAAGCCTAACATATTCCATCTGTTATTTCTCAGCCATTCATTGACAAAAACTTGAACCTCAATTCAAAGCGGTTGAAACCGCGTCTACACACACGAAACCCGCCTGCGCGGGTTGAAATTCTATAGTCTGCGCAGGCGGAAGAAAGTTTGTGTAGCCGCGAATTCCATTCGCCAGGAGTTAATAACAACCACCCATCAAAACAAAAAGTACCTCTGTGCCATTGGCAAAATAGTTGCCGGTTCACAAGTTAATAATTCCCCATCGGCCCTCACTTCATAAGTTTCTGAATCTACCTCCATTTGAGGCAAAGCATCATTCAGTTTCATATCTCTTTTAGTGATTTGTCGCGTCCCCGAAACAGCTAAAGTTTGCTTTTGCAAACCTAACTGTTTAGCAATATCATTTTCTAGGCCAGCTTGAGAAACAAAAGTAAAAGAAGTTGCGGCTAGAGCACCGCCAAAACTGCCAAACATTGGCCGAGAATGAACGGGTTGAGGTGTAGGAATACTAGCATTAGCATCTCCCATTTGGGAATATGCGATCGCACCTCCCTTAATCACGATTTCTGGTTTCACACCAAAAAATGCCGGTCGCCACAAACACAAATCTGCTAATTTCCCCTCTTCTACAGAACCAACGTACTGAGAAATACCGTGAGTAATTGCCGGATTAATTGTATATTTAGCAATATATCGCTTAGCCCGAAAATTATCATTAACCCCCCCTCGTTTCCCCCCTTGGTAAGGGGGGTTAATAAATATGTTTCCCCCCTTGGTAAGGGGGAGTTAAGTCTGTTCCCCCCCTTGGTAAGGGGGGTTAGGGGGGGTAAATGTCCCCGCTGAACTTTCATTTTGTGTGCTGTTTGCCAAGTACGAACAATCACTTCTCCGACTCTTCCCATCGCCTGAGAATCCGAAGAAATCATGCTAAATGCGCCCAAGTCGTGCAAAATATCCTCAGCAGCAATTGTTTCTCTTCTAATTCTTGATTCAGCAAAGGCAACATCTTCAGGGATGCCTCGATCTAAGTGGTGACACACCATCAACATATCTAAATGTTCTTCCAATGTGTTAACAGTGTAGGGACGAGTAGGGTTAGTTGATGATGGTAAAACATTGGCTTGACCACACACTTTAATAATATCGGGTGCGTGTCCGCCGCCTGCACCTTCGGTGTGATAAGTATGAATTGCCCGATTTTTAAAAGCGGCAATTGTTGCTTCCACAAATCCTGCTTCATTGAGTGTATCGGTGTGAATTGCTACTTGTACGTCGTACTCGTCAGCAACACTTAAACAAGTGTCAATTGTGGCGGGTGTCGTTCCCCAATCTTCGTGCAATTTTAAACCCATTGCACCGGCATTAATTTGTTCAATTAATCCTTGAGGTTGACTGCTATTTCCTTTGCCTAAAAATCCGATATTCATGGGGAAAGCATCTGCCGCTTGCAACATTCGGTAAATGTGCCAAGGGCCGGGGGTGCAAGTCGTCGCATTTGTGCCTGTTGCGGGGCCGGTGCCGCCGCCGATCATCGTGGTAATTCCTGATGCGATCGCGACTTCGATTTGTTGAGGACAAATAAAGTGGATGTGGCTGTCAATTCCTCCCGCAGTCAGGATCGTTCCTTCGCCGGCAATGACTTCTGTGCCGGGGCCGATAATGATATCTACGTTGTCTTGAATGTAGGGGTTTCCGGCTTTACCAATTTTCTCAATTTTGCCATTTTTAATGCCAATATCTGCTTTAACAATTCCCCACCAATCTAAGATTAAAGCATTAGTAATTACGGTGTCAACGGCTCCGTCAGCGTTAGAAATGGGGGATTGTCCCATGCCATCTCTGATGACTTTACCTCCGCCAAATTTGACTTCATCCCCGTAGGTGGTGAGGTCTTGTTCTACTTCAATAAATAATTCTGTGTCTGCTAGGCGGACGCGATCGCCTGTGGTTGGGCCAAAGGTTTCTGCGTAGGCGCGGCGATTCATTCTATAACTCATATTAATGCACTCCTCATTTCATTTAATTGGGTCACAAAGTGGTTAACCTGTTCTTCTGTTTTAAAGAATCCTTCCCCAACTGAACCAGACCTATCATCTTGCCCTATTTGTTCATAGTTAGGTAACAAAGCAATTAACTTTTCCCGATCAACTTTCAAATAACTTGAAAGTCTATCTGTGTACACCTTAAATTTTAGGCCATCATTAGAATTGCTTTCAGTTAGCAAAAGATTTAAGATGGCTTGGCTATTTTTACCAGTCCCCCTTAATGCCAGACCTTTTGTTGTTGTATTCATCCAAAATATCTTTGGGATAAGTTCTTTGTAAAGTAGCCTATACACTTCTCCAATTTCATTGCTATCTGCTATCTCAGCTAATTCCTTTTTCGTTAAATAAAGATTTCTTTTTGATGTATTTACCAGCTTTCTTTCAATATCCATCAAGAATTTTCTTGCTAGTAATTCTTTGCCATTCGAGTCACGGAAATACTGGAATGTTGCCACATTAATTCTCACACCATAGGTTTCTGATAAGTATTGAATAATCCTTTCAGAACTACGATCTATCTGTGCAGCTACAATTATGATGTTGTGCTGAACATTCAAGGCATCAGGTAACTCCGAGTTAAATCGATCGCGGAAAGCATTTTCTAAATTAGTACCATTTTTAGTGAACAGATAACTATTGGCAATTTCTGTAACTCTATCGTTTGACAAATCCTTAACCCATGAAGCATAATCCAAGGCTTGTGCTGTTACTTCTCTTTCTGTTTTGTCCTTCTTTAACTCAACAATGACCAAATCTCCGTTTCTATCTATACATAAAAGGTCAAGTTTTCCACCATGATCGGTAATCACTTGCCTGCCAATCACCAAGAGATCGTCTGCTAGGATTGAGATATCATTATCGAGCCAGGTTTCTAAACGAGATTCTAAGTCTAATTTAGATTGATTAATCTCATTTAATTGATCCTTTGATATTTCCCACAGTCTAATTTGATCTGGCATATCGAAATTACACTCCTACTAATCATTTATTTTTAAATTGGTAAAAGTCTCATCCATCTAATTGACCGTTAATTTTACCATTAAACCCATAAACTTGACGACTCCCAACAAAAGGCACTAAATTAACTTCTCGCTCATCTCCCGGTTCAAATCTAACTGCTGTCCCGGCGGGAATATCTAAACGCATTCCTTTAGCCAAATCTCTGTCAAATTCTAAAGCTTCATTCACTTCAAAAAAATGATAGTGAGAACCGATTTGGATGGGACGATCGCCTGTATTAGCTACCATCACTCGCACAACAGAACGACCTGCATTCAGTTCAATTTCCCCATCCGCAACAATCATTTCACCGGGAATCATAATCAAGCTCCTTATATTTATTATCGAATTGGATCGTGGACGGTGACAAGTTTTGTGCCATCGGGAAATGTGGCTTCAACTTGTACTTCATGTACCATTTCTGCAATGCCTTCCATCACATCTTCCCGCGTTAAAAGAGTTGTACCATAACTCATTAAATCGGCGACAGTGCGACCATCTCTTGCACCTTCTAAAATGGCAGCAGAAATATAGGCAATCGCTTCTGGATAGTTCAATTTTACACCTCTTTCCTTACGTCGCTCTGCTAACAAAGCAGCCGTGAAAATCAGTAATTTGTCTTTTTCTTGTGGTGTTAGTTGCATCTTTATTACTCCGATGGAATTATTTTCTCAAGTTCGGCTATTAACGGCGGTAAATCATCCGTAAGTGTCTTCCATACTACATCGAGTTTAATATCGAAATAGCCGTGAATCAGACGATTTCTCATGCCAATGATTTGTGGCCAGGGAAGTTGTGGTAATTCGGCCTGACGCTCTCTTGTAATATTAGCAGCAGCCTCACCGATTATTTCAATACATTTGACCAAAGATAGTGTTAGCATCCGGTCGGTGTCCAGGTCACTTCTGGTTCTGTTTTCGGCAAATGAAATAGCCTCTTTTGCTGCATCCAGCATATGAAGCAAACGAGTCTCATTATCTATAAACATATATTACCTCTGCTGAATTAACAACTTTTTCTCGGAAATAGCGGCTCAATTCCTCCGCAGTTCGCAAATCCACTTTTCGCCCCAATATTTCAGTTAGCTCAATTTCCATTCCTGCTAACCCAAAAAAACCGGGGCATTTCTCTTGCATAAATTCTACCAGCACATCAACATCACTATCTGGTCTAAAATCGCTCCGTAAAACTGAGCCAAAAAGTGATAGTTTACTAATGTGGTTTCTCTGGCAAAAATCAGCGATCTTATCCTCACTAATCTTGATCGGAAGTTGCTGGTATTTTTCTTGGGATACTATTTGCATATTGTTGTAATCAATAATTATCTGATGATATTATATCATCTAGTTCTTGACATTAATTAAACCTTGTGCCAGAATCTAAAAACATAATGCTAACTTGGCCATACTCTTGGCAAACAAACGGGGCGATCGCGCATTTCCAGCCGCAGCAATTGCCAAACCGCAATAAACCAACGTCTCGCCTCAGCAGTTGATGAACCGCGATATCGGCACAATAAGCCATCTGTAAGGCGCGTCACCCCTACGGATGGCTGAGTTCTGACACCATCACCGTCATCGGCAAGGCGAGTATTTTGCCACAGCGATCGCTCCCCCTGGCTAAGCCTACGCACCTTTTCCACTATCTCCGTAGTTGCGGGTTCCCCTACCCAAGCGAGGCTGGCCGCTACAGGGTGTCCCCCTAAGCCATGCTCGCTTTCGAGCATTTCTTCACCCTTGAGTAATTGCCTGTCAATCCACAGAGGACGACCTTGCTGCCAGACTTCAACGTGCGATCGCCACTCTCCCGACACAAATCTTTCCCCCCTAGCACTGCGCCCAAATCGCGTAATTTCCCACAGCAACAAGCTTGCTCCTAGCTCTAATTCTATCCGCAAATCTTGGCGGTAAATCGCCCCAGCAAATACAATTGTTTCCTGCGGCAACCATTCTAAATTAGCATTCGCAGCCAGCTTTATTCTAATACTTTGTCTAGCTTCTAAACCGCTACTGCGATAAATCTTACCAGCGGCGGCAGTAGTTATTAAAGTTTTAGCATCCGCTTCTAACTGGAAATTCATCGAAAGGCTATCCCCTCCCACAACTCCTCCAGCCGTATGCAAAATTACGCTGTGACAAACCTCTTTTCCTTCAGGATAAAACGGACGTTGCACCTTTAACGGCGCTTGTACTTGATTGCGAATAATTTGAGTAGCACCCTGGCGATACCCATAGACTAAATCAAGATGGCCGTGCCATCCCTCAACCAATTTATTAACAGCCTGTCCGACTAAATTTTCAGTCATCAATTATTTAGAGTTTTAAAAGAGCGAATATCAATCATCTACCAATAGAGTTCACTTAAGATTGTCATTGCGAGGAACGAAGCAATCTGGGTGTCTATTTTTTATGGATTTTCCCTCTTGGTATCTCCGAGCTGAACTGTATTGACCAATATACCATAACTGCTCTATCACAATTGTAAAATTTATCTATAGCGCGTCTAAATAAGTTTTATAACCCACTTACTTCTTTAGCTAATACTTGATTTTGGAAAAAGCCAAAGGCAAGCAATTTAGATTGATATTTATGTAATGATAATCATTATCTCAAACAATCTTATTTATAATTAAACTTATTTTGTAAAAAAAGTTACATTTATCAACTTTAAAATCGGCAAAGATGCCCATACAATGTAAAAATCACTAATTAAAGGGGTGCAGACTATGCCTCAAGTTCTCTTCAAAGTTGACTTGACTAAACCAATGTCCGAACAGGAATTAGTGGGTCATAATCGGTGGCATCCAGATATTCCAGCAGTTGCTTCTGTTAATCCTGGTGACGTATTTCGCATCGAATGTAAAGACTGGACAGACGGGCAAATTAAAAATGATGATAATCCCGATGACATTCGCGATGTAGACTTAACAGTAGTTCACGTTTTGAGCGGGCCAATTTACGTTAACGGCGCACAACCTGGGGATATTCTTGTTGTCGATCTCCTTGATATTGGAGCTTTACAAGGAGATGAATGGGGATTTACAGGGATTTTTGCTAAAGAGAATGGGGGCGGATTCTTAACCGAACATTTTCCAACTGCTGCTAAAGCAATTTGGGATTTACAGGGGATTTATACCAGTTCGCGACACATTCCTAATGTCCGATTTGCAGGCATTACTCATCCTGGTTTAATCGGCTGTGCTCCTTCTCAAGAATTGCTAAATACATGGAATCGCCGGGAATCCGAACTGGTAGCAACAAATCCCGATAGAGTACCGCCTTTAGCAGCGCTTCCTAACCCCCAAAATGCAGTTTTGGGATCGTTAAAAGGTGCGGAATTTGAAAGAGTAGCCGCAGAAGCCGCACGGACTGTTCCCCCACGCGAACACGGCGGTAATTGTGATATTAAAAACCTGTCGCGAGGTTCCCGAATTTACTTCCCAGTTTATGTAGAAGGCGCGAAACTTTCAATGGGAGATATTCACTTTTCTCAAGGAGATGGCGAGATTTCCTTCTGCGGTGCAATTGAAATGTCTGGCTATATTGACCTCCACGTTGATATCATCAAAGGTGGCATGGAAAAATACGGGATGGTCAACCCAATTTTCAAACCGGGCCCGGTGGAACCCCGCTACTCTGAATACCTAGTTTTTGAAGGTATTTCTGTTGATGAATTTACGGGTCAGCAGTATTATATGGATGCCCATGTTGCTTATCGGCGAGCTTGTTTGAATGCCATAGAATATCTGAAAAAATTTGGCTTTACTGGCGAACAAGCATATCTGTTGTTAAGCTGCGCTCCTGTTGAAGGTAGAATTAGTGGTATAGTTGATATTCCCAATGCTTGCTGTACTATTGCTATCCCGACGGAAATTTTTAACATGGATATTTTGCCGTCTTAATTAGTAGTAAAAACACGGCAAACGTAACGCCGTCCTCTGGGCGAGTAAATCGACCACCCAGAGGGCGGCGTTACGAGGAAATTTTGTGAATCATTAAACTTTTAACATCCTAAATCTCAAAGTCAAAATAAATATGCCTCTTTACGATTTTCGCTGTGAAACTTGCGGTCTATTTGAGAAATGGCGGGCTCTTGCAGAAGTAGATAGTCCTGTGGTTTGTCCTACCTGCGAAACGGTTGCTAAACGTATCTTTTCGCCACCGATGATTTTAACTGGAAAGTTGAGATTGAAAGCTGAGGAAAATAAGGAACCGCAAGTGATTAAGCGTTCTGAGGAACCAAAACCGCAGGGGAATCGCGAACACCGAGGGGGACGACCTTGGATGATTGGTCACTGATGGTTAGGGGTGCGATTTAGAGCAAAAGCCCTTTACTGAAGATGTTAAGGCAAAACTTAATCATTGCATTGACAAAATAGGGGAGAATTAAGTTGCGATCGCACACTCGATTAGCCAGTCAAACTAATAACTCCCTTCATTAACACATCAGCCTTGTTATGTCAATCAAAAAAATACTTTCTATAGTTCTGTTAGTCTTTATTCCCATTTCCATAGCCGCTGACCTTTTACATTGGGGTACCCTCACAGTTTTCATCACATCTGCCTTAGCCATCGTCCCCCTTGCCATTTGGTTAAGCACTGCAACCGAAGAAGTTGCCATCACCACAGGCCCTTCTATTGGCGGTTTATTAAATGCAGTCTTTGGCAATGCTACCGAATTAATTATCGCCTTAGTTGCCTTAAAAGCAGGCTTAGTTGACATTGTTAAAGCCAGCATTACCGGAACTATTATCAGTAACTTACTCCTGGTTATGGGACTTTCAATGCTATTAGGAGGAATCCGCTACAAAGAACAAGAATTTAAGCCAATTATCGCCCGCGTGAATGGTTCCACTATGACTCTAGCCGTGATTGCCATTCTGTTACCGACAATGGTAATCTATACTTCAAATGGAGTAGAGCCATCAGCTATTCGCAATCTATCGCTAATAGCAGCAATTGTGTTAATTACAGTTTATGGTTTAACGCTGCTATTTTCCTTGAAAACTCACAGCTATCTTTACGAAGTCGGATTAGTAGAATTAGAATCAGAAAATCATCACGATGGCGCTACAGAATCCGCAGAACATAAACCCAATTTGTGGCTGTGGGTTGGGGTTTTAGTAATATCAACAATTGCCGTAGCCTTTGAATCAGAAATCTTTGTCGGCGTTGTGGAAGAAACTACAAAAGGTCTAGGTTTGACACCACTTTTTACAGGCGTAATTCTTTTACCCCTAGTTGGCGGTGCGGCAGAATATGTAACTGCGGTGGGAGTAGCAATGAAAAATAACATGGATTTATCAGTTTCAGTGGCAATGGGTTCTAGTTTGTTAGTTGCCCTGTTAGTAGCGCCGATTTTAGTTTTAGTTGGGTTAGTAATTAATCAACCAATGGATTTAAACTTCAATCCTTTTGAAGTAATTGCCGTTGCGATCGCTGTTACAATTGCTAATTTGATCAGTCTTGATGGTCGTTCTAATTGGTTAGAAGGAGTCCTACTGTTGGCAACTTACATTGTTTTAGCCGCAGCTTTCTACTTTCATCCAATTTCGTAAATCTGAGGCGGGTTTTCTAGATTTCTTGCACTTACGTAGAGACATTAGCTAACCCGTACCGACAGGAATTATGGTCAATTAGCCAGACGTGATATGACCACGAATTTTCATTTATACAGAATCAGGATCGACTCCCATTTCTCGCAACTTTGCCGCCAAACGTTCAGTTTTCTGTAACCGAGTTTGTTCTTCCTTAATCAACTCCTCAACCAATGGCGGATTTAACATTTCATCAACAGATAAAATTAGATCGGGGAATACTAAAGATGACATTTCTTGACCAGACAAATAATCCACCTGCGTATAACTCTCTTCACCTTCAGGGAATGACAAAACCCTGACTCGCTGTTTATTTTTAGCAGGATCGCAAATCACATATTCCGGCACATTGGCTAATTCATACTCTGCTCGTTTAATTACATAATCAGCCCGCCGATCTTTACTTACCACCTCTACTACTAATAGCGGTGTTTCACTCAAATCTAGTATGCCAGAACCTGGTCGCTCAAGAATTTGTTGCCACAAACTTTGAGTGCAAACAACGACATCAGGAATGCGGGATGTGTCATTCTCTGTTCTTACTCCTACAGAAGTTTTTACTACTAATTCAAGATTATGCTCAGCTAGATAGCGCTGCAACTTGTAAACAAAAAATTCGCAGATTGCTGTGTGTAAAGCTGTCGCTGTTGCCATTGTTATCAATTTTCCTTTGTACAGTTCATATTTTACACCGGATTCACCTTGGTAACAACGGTACTCTTCAAAAGTCAAAGTTGATGAAGGATCGACTGCCTTTTCTTGCACAATTTCTTCTACAGATTTTTCTTTGTTTTCTTCAACAACTTCTGCAATTTCTGCCACAGATTGAGACATATATTTTGTCCTATTTCTACAATTTATTATTGTAACAAATATTAACTTAAAAGTCAAGACACTCTACAATAAAAAACCCTGACAAACCTAAAATTAGCTATTAAATTCTACTTTACCAAGTAACGCGATCGCGCCACCGTTCTAACATCTTTTTTCCAACCCCAGGAACCCGATCTAAATCTTCCAAAGACGAAAAAGGTTGTTGCTTTCTCGCGGCAATAATCTTTTGAGCTAATTTCGGCCCCACTCCTGGCAAAGTTTCCAACTCCGCCTGATTAGCAACATTCAAATTCACTAACTTCTTCTCAGCAGCATTAACCATTTTTCCATCAGACTTAGGTAGCGCTGCACACAGTTGCTTTTGCGCCTCAATTTTCTGCGCGATCGCGCGTGGCAAACCCAACACTACATTCTGATACAGACGCTCAAACTCCCGTTCAAAATGGGCCGCCACCGTCTCACTTTCAATCACCAAAAGGGCTTCATCATTCCCATAATTAGCGGCCTCAGTCCAGTTATGAGAACCAGTAATGACAATTTTTCCATCCACCACCCCGAACTTATGATGCAAGCGATCGCCCTCCTGCAATTGCGGAACTCCCATAGTTGCGATCGGCTTTTGCCAAGGTCGATTTTCAGCTTCAAACTGACAATTATCAAGTAGCGCCACCCCCATCATATCCAACCCCTCACTATAAGAGCGATAGGCAAAACTAGGGTCAATTAATCCCCGAATCGCTACTCCTGCTTGAGATTTATATTCCAGAGTATTCACCAAACGCTGGGCAGAAAATACAAACAGCGCCAAATTAACCGACTTTCTAGCATTTGCCAAAGTCCGATCGATTAAACCATTACTACTTTTTTCCCAAGGAACAGTTTTCGCAGTTGGCGAAAATTGCACGGCAACAGTGACATTTCCCAGATTAATCTGCTGTACCGATCGCAACGGCTTTTTAATCCCAAACTTACTATCTGGCTTACCCCCCGGCCCATCTCCCCACATCATGTTAAATTCTTGAGTAAAAAGCTGGGCTAATTCCCCGCTCTCAATTTTCAACAAATTATTAAGATTGCCTCGACTTGTCGCTACCCCGAAGTCTCCATGAATATCTGACGGTGTAAAATTAGCCGAAGTCACGATCAAACTTTTGCCATCGACAACTTCCGCCTGATTTAAATTCCCATCCTTATCAGCATCCGCCAATTGGATAAATTCACTATAGCGATCGCGCTCTCTCTGTGGCAATTGGCGCACCTCATCCTTCGTTAAACCACTCCAAGGGCGACTGTATGTATTTTCCACGATCGCCCTCACCCTCACCCCCGCCGCCTGTTGCTGAGCCATTGCTCGCGCGATCGCAGGCAATCGCAACTCCTGCACCGCCACATCCACCGTCAACTGGGCACCCGCGATCGCATCAGCAATTAGCTTCTCAAAGTCATCTCCATATCTAGTCTGTTCGCGGTAAAATTCCTTATAGAGCGAACTTTCCGACTGGTTGAAATACACCTGAAGCAAAGGATCTTGAGGCAAAGGAGCCAAACGCGGAGTTAATAGCTGAATCTGTTTTCCCCTTTGGTGACAAGCTGCGAGGCTGATTGCCACAAACAAAGCACAGCAGTAAAGTAGTTGAGTATAAGAAAATCTAGACACAGAACTTTAATTTTTTAGGTCTTAAGGGTTTTAGCAATTCAAAGCTATTCGATCGTGTAAAGTTACAATGCTATTTATGAAAGGGGATAGATTTTGCGTCTTGTAGGACTGCCTCGAAGCCGGGAAGCATCACTGGTGCGGTAGCAGCATTCAGGGGCGTTGGTCAAACCCGACACCAGTGCTATATGGCTAAAAGAAAACGGATTTTTCCGTGCGGTCACAAAGGATATGGTAAAACGTGCCATCGCTGCACGCAAGAGCGTCAGGCACAGGATCATCAAGTTCTGGCGATCGCAGAAAAACGAAACAAAAAACTGGAATGGGAGGCATCATTTGCCCAGGATGTCATTGATTTACGAGGACTCCCTGATTATGTAGTAGTAAAGGCACGAGCCATCATTACTACTGTCACCCACAAGAATTACAGAGAATTTGGCGGCAAGCGCCTCCGTCACAACCGTTTCATTATCAGTATCCCTGTAACACGAAACTACAGAATGCTCTGCGAAGATTGTGGCACTTTCTTGATTCCTCAAAAAGTTATATCCCACGAAGCCTACAATGTCTGCAAACCAGGAAGTTAGGGGAGA
>NZ_CACA01000012.1:0-4052 GCF_000180455.1 Kamptonema sp. PCC 6506 | reverse complement strand
GTTTTAACCCCTGGCGGGTTTCAGCTTAACTTGACATGATGGCAAAGGCTTGTCTCGATTGCCATTTCCTGAGAAATCTATTGCCCAACTGCACAAAACGCCGCCCAGAAATGGGGAGATTGATAAGGTTTATTTTCTGGGTTTTCACCCCATTTAATATAATCTTGTATTTCCTGTTTCTTGGCATCTGCAATTAACTGACAATCTGCCACCCATTCTACCAACTTTTGCACAGTTGCCTCCCTTAGCCACAACTGCGACTCCCGCAAAGCGATGGCCACAGGCGGCCGAATTTCCGATAGCAAAAGTTCATAAAACCTGATCATCAAAATAGCCGTAGATACATCATTAACTGCCCATAAAGTGCTAATTACATTCGTGGCCCCCGCATAGAAAAAACCGCTAGGCAATCCGATATACTCATCAGTGGTATCTCTAATATCAGTCAACCCAGTTTCGCAGGCGGAAAGGGTAACTAAACTGCACTTATTTAACTTTAAATCAAAGATTTCTGTCAGCGTTACGCATTGGGTAATATCGAAGATTTCGCCTCGGCGGGAACGAATATAACTTTGGTTGGAGGAAACCCCCCCTAGCCCCCCCTTGGTAAGGGGGGGACTTCTCTTGTCTCGCCATTTGGTAAGGGGAAATCTTCTCCTGTCTCCCCCCTTGCCAAGGGAGAATTTTCTTTTTTCTCCTCTCCAGTCTCCCCACTTGGTAAGGGGGAATCTTCTCCAGTCTCCCCCCTTACCAAGGAGAAATCCTCTCCAGTCTCCCCCCTTACCCAAGGGGGGATTAAGGGGGGTTACTTTCGACCCAGCTAAGATTAAAGCGGATTTCCGGGGATTGGAAAAGTCGAAAAAACCGTGACAAGAAAAATGCGCGATATCGGCATCTTGTAACCCGGTAATTCGTTCCTGCAATCCTGTCTTACTTGCCTTTTCCCTCTTCAAAACTTCGGCAGGATTAAAGGATTTAGCAATAGCTTCAACTTCGATATCGGTGAAGTCTAAATCTTCTGTCGGGTTTTGAATGGCAAACAATTTTCTCGGTGATGAATCTTCCCCAGGCGGATTTACCCGCTGAGATAATAGTAATAGCTGACAACTGGGAGTATATCTCACGCCGCCAGGGAAAAGATCGAGGAGACTGCCAGTTTCTTCTACATTTTCCCTGAGTCGGCGACTGGTTAAGGCGTGAAGTGGTAACAAGTGCAAATATCGGAAGGGAACTAAGATTAATCGCTTACAAGTTTCCGGGAGGCGAGAAATTATTTCATCTATATGTAAGATTTCAGCTAATTTTTCCAGGCGGGTTTCTAGCTGGTTTTTCCAGTTGTCGTATTTTTCATTATCTTTGATGTCGTCGATATATTCCCGTTGAAATTCCTCTAATGCTTGCAAATCTTGTTCGGAAGATTCCCAAACATCAACCCCCCCAACCCCCCCTTGGTAAGGGGGGGCTAAGAAGGGTTGATAGGTGACAATGAAAACTTTAAAGCCGTTAAAGGTAATGTACCATTCCAAAATTGCCTCATCTTCAGCTAACAGATTGCCAATTTCAGCAAAACTAATCGGCTGTGGATTTTGCGGGACACTGCGGGCATTGTAAAATAATTCTACGAGGTTTCGGGTTTTGCTGCGTTCGACGTATTCTAGGGCGGCAGTTTGGTTTGCCATTGCTAGGCAAACTTCGACCATTTCCTGATAAAGTTTATTCCATTCTTCAGCTAATTTCTGTCTGTCTGCTTCACCACCGATAATGATTTCACTCCGCATTAATTCGACTGTCTCAATGGCAGTGTTAAAGGTATCGTAAGCTGCTGGGAGTTGGGAATTATCCCGGTAGGCAAGTCCGAGGTTATATAAAGTTTCAGCATTATTGATCGGAAAAGCCTCACGGGTGTAAACTTCCAAAGATGCCAAATAAGCCGCGATCGCCACTTCCAAATTCTCTGCTTTTTCCCCTCTGATTCTGTTGCCGTAGTCAGCCCCCAGATTGTTTTGAAACGCTGCCCAATATTCCGAGTAAGCTTCGCGAGTAATAACAGTTAACCCAATCTCCAAACAAGCGATACTTACCTCTAAATTACTTGCCCGACTGCCTTGCCGCAGACTAGAAAAACCCAGATTAAAGTTGTGTAAATTAATAGCACAATTGAAAGCTTCTTCATCCTGCAACTTTCCCAGAGTTTGAGTTGCCCAGTCTCGCCGCAAAAATTGGGCAAAACCCTCGTCTATCAACTCTAAATTAGCCTGCATAATGCCCATTTCTTCCTCGCGATCGCAGGTGAGGAGGGCATCAATCAAATTTTGATAAGCTTGGCGGCGTAGTTCGTCCATTTCAGGTAGGGAGAGATTAGCCGAGAATTATTATTTAGTAATTGTATCATAAATTTATGACTTACACAAAGAAACCGGGTTTCTCTGACAAATCCCCGATTCTCAACTAGATATCTACGAAGAAACCCGGTTTCTAACCTCGACGTGGGTAAATCCTAGTTGATATTAATCTACTTAAAATATACTTCGCATTGACTGAGTTTAGCAGCCATTACTTCTAGATGTCGCCACCATTTTAAGCCGACTACCCATATCCGCGAGGGCAAATGTCCAGGTGGCGCTGTGCGACTAAAGTTTAGGCCTTCGTAGGGATTATGAGGATTATAAGTAAGCCAGCCAACGCGATCGCAAAATTTCGCGTAATCATTGCCAACACTATCATAAATTTGCGTTTGTATGCTATAGCCAAATTGCCCGTTACTGTACTTCACCCACAGTTGATTAATTGTCTCCAAATCTACACAAGGTAAATTATCAATTTCATTGGGATGAAGATAACATTTAGTTGGTTTACCCAAAGCTTGACAGAGAACTATCCAAGTTTCTAGATCCGCTTGTTTCCATTTTTGTGCTGCTAGTAAATGTTGCAATTGAGTGTAATCAACACCTGCTGCCGATATCAAATTATCTCCAGTAGGTTTAACAGACCAAGGTAGGATTTTTACCAGAAAACTAGGACGAAATGGTGATGAAACCGATTTCACTGGTGTAAGCTTAGACTTGACTACTTTAGAAGTTTTGCTAATAGCTGGATTAGTGCTAGCGATCGTGTCTTTTAAAACTTCTTCTGCCGACTGATAGCGTTTACCCAGAGAATGTTCTAGCAATTTATCTAAGATTTTACCGAGCTTAACCTGGCTTTGACGAATTTTATTTAAGTTGTCACTGTTACGAGTAGGTAAAAAATCTCGCCACGCCCAACGGTCATTTACCATGTCATACATATCCCAAGGAGAAACACCTGTCATTAAGTGAATACAGGTAACGCCTAAACTAAATAGATCGCTAGCTGATATCGCTTTTCCTCGCGATTGTTCGGGGGCCATATATTCGGGAGAACCAATAATCGTACCCGTATGAATGACAGCATTGTTGGGAATCATTTTAGCAATCCCAAAGTCGAGTAAAACTGGTTTGCTATCGCTATTGCGGCTAATAATATTGCTTGGTTTAATGTCGCGATGAATGATAGAATGTTCGTGGATAAATTGGAGTACGGGTAACAAGTCCCGTAGCAATTCCCAAATCTCCTCTTCGTTAAAAATCCCTGTTTGGCGCAATTTTTGGGAGAGAGTTAGCCCTTCAATAAACTCTTGAACTAGATAGAGAAGGTGATTTTCTTCAAAGTGGGCTAATAGTTGAGGAATTTGAGGGTGTCCGCCAAGTTGGTTAAGGCGCAGGGCCTCTTGGCGAAATAATCTAGCGGCTGTATTGTAGCTTTCTGGGTCGTGAGTGGGAAAGGAAAATTGTTTGATGACGCAGGATGGTTTGAGGGGAATTTGTTCATCGACTGCTAAAAAGGTTTTCCCAAAGCCACCTTGACCGATGGGCCGCATGGGTCGATAGCGTTGTTGAAGTAACAACCGGGAACCGCAACTCTGGCAATGTTGCGCTGTGTCTGGGTTTCGGGGGTTTTGGCATCCAGGGGTGACACAGTGGGTCATGGGGGAGAGGGGCTAGGGGCTAGGGGCTAGGGGCTAGGGGGAAGAG
>NZ_CACA01000013.1:0-2306 GCF_000180455.1 Kamptonema sp. PCC 6506 | reverse complement strand
CTTCTCCTTACGGAGTTAATTTTATTGATTATAAATTTTTGGATAGGTCTACTTCCAAATCACGATTCTCTTCTAAAGTCGGGAGTGTTCCAACACCATCATTAACATCACTGCCAAATGTCCTGAATAAATTGATTATATACATCACCATTCTGATTGCATAAAACAAAGATAGACTAAACCATAAGAGATGGTTACTTGGAAACCTAATGAACGCAAAACTTGTAGGTACAAACCCGACCACAAAAGCGACTAAGCTAACATTGCGGAGAATATCTCCTTGTGCTAAACCCAAGAAGTATCCTTCGAGCGTAAAACCTATTGCACACAATAATAAGGACAGTTGTAACCAAGGAAGAAAAACTTTTATATTTGAGGTGACTTCAGTGTGGTTAGTGAACAAACTAAAAACAAAATCGGGAAATAGCACGCACACTCCACCAAAAAACAGTCCTACCATGAGAGCAGTTGACAGAGAAACAAAAGCTATGGGTGCTAATTGTTGTGAATCTCCTTTTCCTTTAAAGTTTCCCACCAAAGTTTCTGTGCCAAATCCCAGCCCCTCTACAAAATATATATTAAGGCTAAATATCTGCCACAATAAGGCATTTTGAGAATAAATTACTGTTCCCATTTGTACTCCTTGATAGCTGAATGTTAAGGAGACAATCAGAATAATTAAATTGCTGAGGAGAATGTTTGTATTCAGGGTCAAATTAGACTTCATAGCTGAGATATCCCATATTTTTCCAAATAGGGTTCGTATTTCCAGCCACTGGAATTCCTTGAAAAAAAATATCAATCCCACCAATAACGCTAAATATTGGCTTGTGGCATAAGAAACTCCTGCCCCTACACTTTCCCATCCCAGGTAGATAATAAGTAGATAGTCAAGTGCGATTTTGCCACCATTTCCAAGGATTGACAAAAACACAACTAAGCCATTTTTTTCTCGCCCTAGAAACCAACCTATCAGGACAAAATTGAGTAAAATTGCAGGCGCTCCCCAAATTTGGGTATAGAGATAGGCAAGCCCTGAAGATTTGATCTCTGGGGGAACATTGAGTAGGGCAAACCCAAGTTCTCCTAAAGGGTATTGTAAGAGGATGAGGACGACACCTAAAACTAGAGCAATTACACCATTACGCAGTCCTACCAATAACATCCCTTCTCGGTCATTTCGTCCTACTGCTTGCGCTGTAACTCCAGTAGTTCCCATTCGTAAAAAGAATAAAACTAAATAGACAAAGTTTAGCAAGTTTCCAGCCAGGTTAACTCCAGCGAAGTGGCGGATTTCTTCAAGATGGCCCAGGAACATGACACTGGCTATATTGGCCAGTGGAACCATAATACTCGATAGGACGTTGGCTAGAGCTAATCGGAAGTAGCGGGGTATAAAATTATACTGAGCTGGAAGTATGAGGTTCATAGATTGATTATTAAGTTATGGGGTCTGGCCCTTAAGAGAATGTTTGAAAAGTTAGAGGTTGAGTAAAAAATGGTTAAGTTACAATAAGGCTGTTGGCTGGTGTCTTGTAAGAAACTACCATGAAAACATTCGCCGTGTCTACATCTAAAGTCAAAATATTCAGAAATTATCTTAGGTAGCCTGAAAGGGTGGCAAGCAAGTTGAAATACCTACTAAGGAATGAAAAATAAATAAGAAGAAGGCGAAAAACTGCAACGCTGCATGAAAAGCGTTGAGGCAATTTCAGCCGAGATTAAACCGGCCATTCGAGAATAATTCTTCGAAACTCACTCGATCGCCCAATTACAACGGTTAACTTCTATGGAAGCAGATCGCTTGGGAAGGTGGAGTTTTCCAGTGATTCATCGAGCTCGCAGCGATCGCTACGAGCGGATTTCCTGGGAAGAGATATATTGGAAAAACAGAAACTTTTGAAAGTTTTGAACGCACGGTTAGCCGTAACCTCCGCAACTTCTTAAAATAGAAGTTGCCCGAATATATGATATCTTCTAATTTTGTCATGTTTAAATAATTGCTGCTAACTCCTAATGGAAAACTCGATCGCAAAGCGCTACCTTCACCAAAACAAATCACAAATGAACTGTCAAATAGCAATATTGAATCTGTAAACTAGCTTGTAGATAACTCAGATGTTTTGGAACTGGAACGAGAGTTTGAATTAATGCCTTTTGTTCCTCCTCGAACTCCGGTCGAAGAAGCGTTAGTAAAAATTTGGTCGGGAATTTGAGGTTTAGAACGAGTTGGAATTCATGACAACTTTTGGGAATGCGGAGGAGATTCGTTATACAACTTCTCCAAAGTTATGCAACAATAGCTA
>NZ_CACA01000014.1:0-8244 GCF_000180455.1 Kamptonema sp. PCC 6506 | reverse complement strand
AATGTTCTAGGTAACATTCAACTGGATAAATTTTTCTACCGCCTCTAACCCTTCTTTCGTCTTTAAATTAGTAAACACAAAAGGTTTATCCCCTCGCATTTTTTTAGTATCCCTTTCCATCACTCCCAAATCTGCGCCTACATAGGGAGCTAAATCCGTTTTATTAATCACCAATAAATCAGACTTAGTAATTCCCGGGCCACCCTTGCGCGGAATCTTATCCCCAGCAGCAACATCGATTACATAAATCGTTAAATCCACTAATTCAGGGCTAAAAGTTGCAGCTAAATTATCGCCGCCACTTTCTACAAATACCAAATTTAAGTCATTAAACTTAAGTTCTAATTGTTCAATCGCAACTAAGTTAATCGAGGCATCTTCTCGAATAGCTGTATGAGGACAACCGCCAGTTTCTACGCCTAAAATGCGATCGCTTTCTAATGCCTGACTTCGCACTAAAAATTGTGCATCTTCCTGGGTATAAATATCATTAGTAACAACGGCAATTTTATAATGTTGGCGCATAGCTTTACATAAAGCGTCTACTAAAGCAGTTTTTCCAGAGCCAACTGGGCCAGCAATTCCTACACGAAAAGCATTCATTTTTTTAGTTGTTAGTTGTTAGTTGTTGGTTGTTGGTTGTTGGTTTTTGGTTGTAGTTATTAGTTAGTTTGCTTACTCTCCTCATGCCTTCTTCCCTTTTCCGTCATTGCTAATTTAACTACGAAACAAACGAGTGTACTGATTTTCGTGAGCCATACTTGCCAATGCCAATCCCCAACTACAGCTATTAAGGTTATCATCTTCTAATTTTAAAACTTCTTGGGCGACAAAATTAATCTGGGAATCCAAGTTTAATAGCAATTGTTGACCAACAGTTTGACCAAGGGGAATGAGTTTTACTCCTGCATTTACTAAATTTGCCGCCCAACTGTACAAATACCCAAGTACAGCCGCTCCTTCTTCTATTTCCAATTTTACTGCTGCAATACCAAATGCGATCGCAAAATTGCAATTATTTCCACAAACCTCAGTTAATTCTTGCACAGATGGGAGTACCTTTGCCTGTAAAGGTAAATGGATATCCTGTAATAAACGTACCAGAGATCGCCCCATTTGCCAACTTTGTAAGCGCAATTCTTCTGTTTCCTTAGCCGCAGTTGCCCAAGCATTCCAATAGCTCAATGCTTCTAAATCCCCTACAATAGTTGCTCTGTAAGCGCGTACCATCACTGCTGCTTCTAAACGTATCGCTCCGTATTGCAACGAATGTTCTAACCATTTTTGTAAGCTGTTCTCATGATTAATTTTACCAAAATCAACCAGAGTTTCAATTCCCTCTGAATAACTATAAGCCCCGACGGGAACAGTAGCTAATTGTAACAATCTAAGAATAGAAAATTGATAATTCAAGCACCACCTCTTTTTGATTTTTCCTTCTTATTCTTCCTTCTTCCTTCTTCCTTCTTCCTTCTCTTACCAAACTGATTTAATGGCTATGGCCATAAGCTCCCATTTCTGGTTGAAATGGTGCAATTTCTGCTTTTACTTCCAAACCCATTTTTTCTAGCATTCCCTGCAAAACTGAATCGGGAGATAGCCGTAAATAATGAGGATCAATTTCTACAGGGATGTGACGATTACCTAAATGATAAGCCGCTCGCATTAATAATAGCCGATCCGATGCGATCGCAGTCATCACAGGTTCCGGTTTCGCGCTGACCCTAACTAAACAGCTATCATCTTCAGATTGTAGGAGATCGCGATCGCGCAGCACAGTCCCTCTAGGCAAACGCAGGTGCAACTCTTCCCCGGAATCAATTTCAAACCGATGGCGCGATCGCGTGCGCTCAATAGCTGTCAGAGGTAAAGTAAAACTAACAGCCGCATCAGGATTTGCAGGTAATTTTTCTGTCAAAATTAACATTTCGCTATTCCTATTAAGAATTCACACCCAGCCTATTTTTAACACCTAACCCAGATTAAGAGTTGGCGATCGCTAGTTCTCTGAGATTTCCTCGTTGATGGCGTGTTTTTCCAAATCCTTGAGAGCAACACTCTCCAAAGCTCTAGCATGAGTCGCAGAGAGGATAACCGGGGGAGCAACACCAGCTTCCATTGCTTCTCTCCAACGGGAAACACACAAACACCAGCGATCGCCTGGTTTAAGACCCGGAAATTGAAAGGCCGGCACGGGAGTGCTCAGATTATTGCCCCGCGATTTGGTAAACTCCAGAAATTCTACTGTTACTTGAGCACAGACAACGTGCGACCCAAAATCCTGACCCCCCGTGCGACAAAGCCCATCGCGGTAAAAACCCGTCAGCGGAGAAGTGCAGCAAATCTCTAGTTGGGAACCGAGAACATTTTTAGCATCTATCATTGCTAATTTCTTTGATTTCCTTTTGGTTTGCCTATGAAAAGGTGCGATCGCGCTTAATTAACTCCCAATACTAACATTCAAGCCATTGAGCTTGATGGCTTAAACGATCGCCGGATTAAAGGTCATAAATATAGAGTCTGGTCATGAACCGAGAGCGATCGCCTAGCAGGAAAAATAACTCTTCTAGTTTATGTCATCACCCGAGCGGATTTACTCCCTTCAATTCAGATATCAGTCCCACATCATTATGGAGGCGTAGCGATTGAGAATTTTTCTTTCTCAAACCTTTCCTGAATCATTGAAAATAGCTCAGATTTAGTTTTCCAGAATTCAGCGGTTTTCGTCCACACCCATAAATTGATTTGAACATAGTATTCTTCAAATTCAATTTCCCCAGTTACAGGAGGCTCTGGATTTTCTAGTACCGAGGGATGAGATTTCGCAACTTCTACCAGAGTCTTCCGTACTTCAGAAATGTTGTTGTTGTAGTCGCTGCGGATTGTGATTTGAATCCTGCGATATCGATCGTGGCTGTAATTGATAATCTTATCTTCCCAAACTGTATTGTTAGGGATAGTCACCAGATCGGCAGTTAGAGTTTTTAGCCTTGTACTCGCTAGACTGATGGAGTCAACAGTACCAAACACCCCAGCTAATTCAACTTCATCACCGACATCAAAGGGTTTGTAAACCATTAGCATTAACCCACTGGCAAAGTTACCGAGGTTGCTTTGCAAGGCGAAGGCAAAGATAAAACTTGCGCCCCCAAGTACAGCCAAAACAGGCGCAAGACTAACCTCTAGTGCTGTCAAAGCTAGAAGCACGCCAACAAAAATTCCTCCTCGCTTGATGATAATGACGATAAATTGGCGCATCAATTTGGAGGTATTGGACAATTTAAGCAGCTTGCTAACTATCACGCCTAGTATTTGAAACACGATTGCAGAAGCCAGGACGATACCAACAAATTTACCTAAATTACCTGCCCAGCGCAAACCACCTTCATCTGATTTGAGCCAACTGATAAGCCGCACTCCTAAACCTTGAGTATCACTGACATCAATTTCAGCTTTAGCGATCGCGTCAATGTATTTGCGGTAATACTTGCTGTCACCACCTTTGCGATCCAATTCTTCTAAAATCACGTTGAATCGGTCTACAATTGCAGTTCGTGCTGATTGAAGATTAGTAGCGTTTACAACCAGTTTGTTCTTCAATTCTGCTTCATTTTTAGCATTTTCTTCCAAGTTGTCTGCCGTTTTTTCAAGCTGCTGCCCTTTTTTCTCAACGTTTCCTTGACCGTTACCAGGCCCAGGGGAACTGGCCGTTAGTGTTTCACCGTTCGCCTTGATATTAGTATTTTCAATGGTTGCTGCGGCTTCATCGAGTTTCTCCGCAGATTTCTCGGCTGCGCCTGTGCTACCACTACTACTGCTAGTATTTCCAGTAATCGCTTCCCGCGCTTTTTTGAGTTGTGTGTTAGCCTCTTCTATTTTTTGCGTGCCTTGCTTGTATTCTGGCGAGTCAGGAGCAAAACCTTTTTGGTTTTTTTCTGCCTCTTCCACAGCTTTGATCGCCTTGTCTAGAGCGTCAATTTTTTGAGTGAGAGCGTTGTATGCAGGCGAGCTAGCATCTATCTTCTCTCGCTCTTTATTCGCTTCTTCGAGAGTTTTTTGTGCCTGCTCCTGTTCACCTGTTTTCTCAGCTTTTTTCAAAGCTTCGTTCAGGGTATCATCCTGCTTGAGTTCTTTTTTAGCATCAGTTGCTTCTTTAAGACCTTCCTGGGCTTTTTTGAGTTTTTCTTTAGCTTCTTCTGCCTTTTTCGCGGCTTCTTGGTATTGTGGCGATCCGGGGACAGCGCTCTTTAGGGCTTTGTCGCTTTCTTCTAGTGCTTTCTTCGCCTCGTCTAGGGAACCTGCGACTTCTTGCTGTTTATTGATGGATCGATTCTGACGTTTGACGGCAACTTCAGCATTGCTAATTTCTTCAACTTTGCCTTTGAGCAACAGTTGCCAAGCTGCGGCTTCGTTTAGGAGTTCTTCCAGGGAAAGCGGTTTGACTAGCAATTGTAATTCATCAACCGGAACATCTGGCTCTTTAGCCGTAACTGCTGCTTTGGGATCTCCTTCTGGTGCAAGCTCAACCTTCTCAGTCTGCACCTCAGTTTCAGCCATGGGGTTAACTTCAGGTTCTTCAAACTGCGATCGCGCTGGTATCCCCCAGATTACCAAGACACCAATTACTCCAGTGAGTAAAAAAATAGCATGGACTCGACTGCGAAACATTATAAATATTCCTCATTAAGTATTTTTACTGATTTGAGTTTACGTCATTTAGTTGTCTTTAGGCTAAATTATAACCGCAATTTTTCCCTTGTCAATACTAACAAAAAATCAATACAGCACTGTGCTTGACGATTAGGTACAATAGTAGAGTAAAAAGTTACTTTGCTCATTGCTGTTAGTGTACCTCTTGGTCACGCAAAGTGCTGTATATTTCTTCTCTTAAGACTTTAAGGATTTTAGAAAAATTCAAGGCTTCTAATTTTGAAAAATAGGGGTCTTCCGTACTTAGTATGCTAAAACATTAGAAATGCACGAGTATTTAAGTAAAGTAATGAAAAGATTAATGACACAATTACTGAATTTGCCTGGTGTGATAGTAGAGGATAGCTTGGAGACAGAATCGACGATTATTTTATTGGTTAGAGTAACACGGAAGAACCGTATTTTCGTAAAAAAACCCAGTTTATGAGGTTGGGTGCGGAACTCCTATCCTAAACAGCATAGAATTGCAGCAATCTTGTACAATGCAGCCAAAGTACAAACATTTTTGACTCAAACAGCCTGGGGGTAAGACAATGGGAGATTTAGAGCGAGTACCAGTAGGAATAGTTGGGGCATCAGGCTACGGCGGTGTGCAACTTGTACGCCTTCTAGCAGATCACCCACAAGCCGAAGTAGTTTATCTAGGCGGCGAAAGTAGTGCAGGTAAACCTTTTTCTAGTTTATATCCGCACTTGAGCAACTGGATTGACTTGACAGTAGAAGGAATAGACTTGGACAAAATAGCATCCAAATGTCAAGTAGTATTTCTCTCACTCCCTAACGGTTTAGCGTACCAGATGGCACCCAAATTGCTAGAAAAGGGGTGCAAAGTTTTGGATCTGTCAGCAGATTATCGGTTTACCAACTTAGAAACATATAAAGCTTGGTACGGAGGCGATCGCCAAGACGCAGCGATCGCCTCAACCGCTGTCTACGGTTTACCCGAACTTTATCGCGATCGCATCAAAACCGCCCAACTCGTAGGCTGCGCCGGCTGCTACGTCACCGCCAGCCTTTTAGCCCTCGCACCCCTACTCAAACAAGGCATCATCATCCCCGAAACCGCGATCGTCGATGCCAAATCAGGCACATCCGGTGGCGGTCGCAAAGCCGAAATCAACCTTCTGCTAGCCGAAGCAGACAACTCCCTAGCCGCCTACGCCGTTGGTCGTCACCGCCACACCCCAGAAATCGAACAAATTTGCAGCGATTTAGCCGGACACGACATTAAAGTGCAATTCACTCCGCACCTGATACCAATGGTGCGAGGAATTCTCACTACCGTCTATGCCACCCTCCGCGATCCTGGATTAGTACGAGAAGACTTACTCACAATTTTTAACGCCTTCTATCGTAATTCTCCTTGGGTAAAAATCCTACCCAGCGGCGTTTATCCTCAAACAAAATGGGCCTGCGGAACCAATCTCTGCTACATCGGCGTAGAAGTAGATACCCGCACCGACAGAGTAATCGTTATGTCAGCAATTGATAACTTAATCAAAGGTCAAGCAGGCCAAGGCGTACAGTGCATGAACTTAATGATGGGATGGGAAGAAACTTTAGGACTGCCGCAGTTAGGTTTTTATCCATAGTAGTTGTTAGTTGTTAGTTATTAGTTGTTAGTTGTTAGTTGTTAGTTGTTAGGTCAATCCACTGTTTTTAAAGAAACAGTTTTTTGCTTATTCCTATTGATATTAAGTCCAGTAACTAGGTGACATAAATAAATGTAAGGTGGGCGCTCGCCGCCTCAATCTTGTAACTGATAGCTAATATGGTTTCGGCGAGCGCCCACCCTACAAGCTACAAGCTATCAACATTTATTTATGTCCACCTACTTAGCATCGCTTTTAATATGATGTCATTGCGAGCAACGCGAAGCAATCTCAATGCCTAGCGATTGCTTCGCGTTGCTCGCAATGACAGAAAATTGTTATAGCTAGGAAAGAGGGAAAAACTTACTACCTAATGGATTATGAACCAGAGGTAAGAGTTCGAGTTGCCCTAAGCGACGAAAGCGGTTGCTGTATAAGATGGGTGAAGCGAAATGCTCCACCCATCCTACAAATACAGGACTTAACAGTTAACAGTTAACAGTTAACAGTTAACAATTAGACAACCTTCGGCCCAAAACCAATAGTACCAGCATAAACAGCACTATCACCCAACTCTCCCTCGATCCGCAACAGGCGATTATATTTAGCCACCCGTTCGCTGCGACAAAGAGAACCAGTCTTAATTTGACCCGCACGAGTTGCTACTGCTAAATCAGCAATAGTCGTATCCTCAGTTTCACCGGAACGATGGCTAATAATCGACCGATAACTATTGCGAGTTGCCAAATCAATAGTTTCCAGAGTCTCAGTTAAAGAACCGATTTGATTAAGCTTAATCAAAATCGAATTACTAGCTTTCAAATCGATACCCTTTTGCAAGCGAGTGCGATTGGTAACAAACAAATCATCACCCACCAATTGAGTTTTTGCCCCCAACTTTTGCGTCAGTAATACCCAACTATCCCAGTCATCCTCGTGTAAAGCATCTTCAATGGAAACAATCGGATATTGCCCAACCAAGCTCTCCAAATAATCAATCAACTCCGCTGGTGAATGAGCACTACCGTCATAGGTGTATTTCCCATCTTTGTAAAACTCGCTAGCAGCTACATCCAAAGCTAAAGCAACTTCTTCCCCTGGTTTATAGCCAGCTTTTTCAATTGCCGCGATTAACAAATCCAAAGCTGCTTGATTAGATTCCAGATTAGGAGCAAAACCCCCCTCATCGCCTACACCAGTCAGCAATCCCCGATCTTTTAAGACTTTGCTCAGAGATTCAAATACCTCTGCACCCCAGCGCAAAGCTTCCTTGAAAGATGGCGCACCCACAGGGACAATCATAAATTCCTGAATGTCCACATTGTTATTAGCGTGAGAGCCGCCGTTGATAACATTCATCAGGGGGACAGGCAGCAAATTTGCTAGGGGGCCACCCAGATAGCGGTAGAGAGGGAGTGCCAAAGTATCCGCCGCTGCTTTTGCTGTTGCCAGAGAGACTGCGAGGATGGCATTAGCGCCCAGGTTTGATTTATTGGGCGAGCCATCTAAGTCAATCATGGTACGGTCTACCAAAGATTGATCGAGAGCGTCCACATTCTCCAAAGCAGGCGCTATTTTCTCTTCGACATTCTGAACGGCCTTGAGAACGCCTTTGCCGCTGTAGCGTTTTTTATCCCCGTCCCGCAGTTCGTGAGCTTCAAAGCTACCTGTAGATGCCCCGCTGGGAACTTGGGCAAGTCCGACTGCACCGTTGATTAAATACACTTCGGCTTCGATAGTGGGGCGGCCCCGCGAGTCGAGAATTTCTCTTGCCCGAATTGATTCGATCGCTGTGTCTAGCATATTTAATTGCTTCCCTAGATTATTTGAGGCCTGATGGCTCTTGGCTGTAATTTTGACCGCTAATAGGTTATGCGATCCCCGGACTGGTTGGCGCGATGTTAAAAATCTTTGCGGATTTGGTCGTTTTGTTCAAGTGGGT
>NZ_CACA01000015.1:0-13136 GCF_000180455.1 Kamptonema sp. PCC 6506 | reverse complement strand
AGGAGATGGGGAAGCTAAATCTTCCGAGTCCTCCCTATCTTCCTCTCTCCCAGTTTCCCCCTCTTCCTCTTCCCTCTCCGCCGACATTTTGCCGCTTTTAGTTTGGGAAACTCTAGATGTAGAGGTGATCCAAGATGCTCAAAGCGATGAGCGGGTACAGAGCCCCGAAAACTGGGAGCGGAAGCAGGCTTACTCGGCTGCGAATATTTGCACCAGCTTAATAGTGCCACTGTTTTATCAAATGGAACTAATGGCAGTACTGGCGTTACATCAGTTTGAGGATTCCCGCCAATGGCAAGATCATGAAGTGCAGTTAGTCATTACTGTTGCTGACCAAGCCGCTTTAGCCCTTTCCCAAGCGCGGGCCTACGAGCAAGTTCGAGCACTAGCAAAACGAGAGGCCCTTGTTAATACCATCACCTCAGCGATTCGCTCCTCTCTTGACCCGCAAAACATCTTTGCCGCTATTACCCAACAGTTGGGACAAGCACTGCATATTGATGGCTGCGCCCTGTCTCTGTGGACAGAAGATGATGAGTACGTCCAGTGCGTGGGGCTCTACGATGCAACGATGAATGCGGTGGCTGTAGGAGAATTTGCCGAAGGACACAGGCCCTCAAACACTCAGGACGAGATCGATCTCAGCGAACCCGATCTCCCATCCTTGAGTGTTGCTCCTTATTCTCTGCCTCAGTCAGTGGTACCGATTCGAGGTAATCCGGTGTTGCAGCAAGTGATGTTATCGAAACAACCAGTAGCGCTGGGAGATCTCAACGAACATCCTGAGCTCAATGTGACTGAATTGCCGCTGCGATCGCCTGCACGAGCTTTACTGGTAGTCCCTCTCATCTCTGATGGCAAGATTATCGGTAGCATTTCCCTCCGTCAAAATCGATCCACCCGCCGCTGGCTTCCCTGGGAAATCGAGCTGGCACAAGTAGTCGCCACCCAAGCATCTCTAGCAGTGCAACAATCGCGCCTCTATCAAACTACTAGGCAACAGGCGGAACGACTGCTGGAAGCAGATCGCCTCAAAACTGAATTTTTCCAAAATATCTCTCACGAGTTCCGCACGCCGCTAACTTTAACGATTGGGCCTCTGGAGTCAGCAGTCAGTTTGAAACAGGATTTACCTTACGAACAAGCTGCGATCGCCCTCCGCAATTCCCGCCGCCTGCTACGGTTGGTAAATCAATTACTTGATTTGCAACGCCTTGATGCTGGTAGGATGCAGCCGAGTTTTCGCCCTACTGACCTAGTAGGATTCTGTCGGAGTACCGTTGAATCCTTCCGGCCCTATTGCGAAAAGAAAGGTATCAATCTTATTACTCAATTGGAGAATTGCCCTCCCCTATATTTGGATATTGAAAGGTTTGATAAAGTTCTTTATAACCTTCTATCCAATGCAATGAAGTTTACCCCGTCAGGAGGAAACATTACTATCAGCTTAAGTAATGTCAGTTCGCACTGTTTGCTTCAGGTCAAAGATAGTGGTATTGGCATCCGCACTGAACAAATTCCCTACTTATTTGAGCGCTTCCGTCAAGCTGAAGGCTCTGCTTCTCGCTCCTATGAAGGTAGTGGTTTAGGGTTAGCTCTCGTTAAGGAACTCGTGGAACTGCACGCAGGTAAAATTTCCGTAGAATCGGTTTATGGTGAAGGCTCTACTTTCACGGTTTGGCTGGTTAAGGGCACGACGCATTTGCCCGCAGATCGCTTGCTAGAAGTGCCTGCTGACTTTCACTCTGCTAAGGCGGCGGTGGAATTGGCGGATGTGGAGACAGATATGTTTGAGGAAGAGGAAAAACTAGAGACATTTATTCCCAGCGATTTAATTAAAGCCGAAGATAAATCCGAAAAATTGCCTACTGTGTTAGTGGTTGATGATAATCCAGATTTGCGGACTTATGTAGCAAGAATTTTACGGCAAGCTAATTTTTCTGTGGTACTTGCTCGTAATGGAGCTGAGGGGTTAGAAATGGCGAAAAGTGACGACCCGGATGTAATTGTGACAGATTTAATGATGCCTGTGGTGTCTGGTTTAGATTTGATTCGGATGATTCGTGAAGATGATGTGCTCAAGGGTACACCTGTAATTTTGTTGACAGCAAAGGCGGATGAAGATACTAGAATTGAGGGAGTAGAACGGGGAGCGGATGCTTATTTGTCTAAGCCTTTTAATGACCGGGAACTGTTAGCTGAGGTGCGAAATTTGGTGGCACTGAAGCAAAATGAGCGCCGGGTGCAGCAGTTGAATACTTATTTAACTGAGTCAGTGTTAGGTAGGTTTTTGCCGCCTTCGATGGTGAAGAAGGCGGCGGCGGGGGAATTGAGTTTAGATTTGCGCCCGGAACCGCGTCTGATTACGATTTTATTTAGCGATATTGTGGGTTTTACTGCTTTGGCAAATACCTTGCGATCGCGCCGAGTAGCTGAGTTATTAAATGAGTATTTGGCAGCTATGACTAAGGCTGTGTTCAATAATGGCGGTACGGTGGATAAGTTTGTCGGGGATGCGGTGATGGCTCTTTATGGTGCGCCGGAGGAGTTGACTCCTAATGAGCAAGTGCGCCGTGCGGTGGCTTCGGCTCGGAGTATGCTTTTGGCTCTGGATGAGCTAAATGAACGCTGGCAAGAACAGGGCCTTGTGGGAGTTAATGATGTTCCTTTGGTGCGTTTCCGCTGTGGGATTCATCAGGGTACTGCTGTGGTGGGGATGTTTGGTAGTGAGGAGCGATCGGATTATACGGCGATTGGGCCCAGCGTGAATATTGCGGCGCGTCTGCAAGAGGCGGCGGAACCAAATACGATTATTGTTTCGGCGGCGGTGGCGGATTATTTGGATGAGGATGAGATTGTTAAGTACAAATCGCTGCAACTTAAGGGGATTGATGAAACTGTGCTGACTTTTGTAGTGAAAAGATAGTTGGAAGAAGGAAGAAGGAAGAGGGAAGAAGGAAGAAGGACGTTAACAGTTAACGGTTAACTGTTAACCGTTAACTGTTAACTGTTAACTGCAATATTTATTACTTATTTTCCTATGACTAGAACGCTTTATAAGAAAAATTTTACTTTCCAGCGCCGCTCTGAGTCGCCGATGTTATCGATGGCTGCGCTTTTAGGTTCTGTTGTCTTACACGCAGTGGCTTTCTGTTCGATTCGTCTTGGTGCTGTTGATTCTGTGCATACGGTTGAGAAGGAGCCTGTATCGGTTGAGTTGATTGAACTTCCTCCTATTGTAGAATCTCGTAAGCCTGTTTCTGGGGTGGTAATTAACAATAAAATATTGCCGCCTATAGCTACCAAGCCGATAACTAGCAAGGGTACTATACCTGATGCTCAAGTCATTGCTAAGTCTCAGAATAAGGTAGCTGCAAAACCTGCTGCGCGATCGCCACAACCTAAACCAGTACCTAAACCCACTCTAGCTGTAAAACCTGCTGCGCGATCGCCACAACCTAAACCAGCACCTAAATTAACTGTAGCTGCAAAACCTGCTGCGCGATCGCCACAACCTAAACCAGCACCTAAACCTGCTGTAACTCCAAAAACCTGCTGCGCGATCGCCACAACCTAAACCAGCACCTAAACCCAGTGTAGCTGTAAAACCTGCTGTGCGATCGCCACAACCTAAACCAGCACCTAAACCCAGTGTAGCTGTAAAACCTGCTGTGCGATCGCCACAACCTAAGCCAGCACCTAAACCTGCTGTAACCCCAAAACCTGCTGTGCGATCGCCACAACCTAAACCCACTGTAACTCCAAAGCCTGTTGTTGTGCGAGCGGGTTCTGTAAGAGCAATGCCTTATCCACCACCTAGTTTAGGCGATCGTAAACCTGCAACGCCAACACCACCCGTACCTTCACCAAAGCCTCAACCCTCTGGGAGTCAGAATAACGGCGGTGTGATAGCAACTTTTGATTTAGGTAGCATTCGCAGCGGAGAAAGAGATATCCCAGACCAACTCGCTAAACCAGTACAAAATCAGAGGCAATTTTCGCCTGTTCTCGATCCCCTGCAAATTGGTCTGATTTCTGGTTCTGCTTTAACTTTTGAAGTGCTTGTCGAAATTGATGAGAAAGGAAAGCTTACTATTATTAGACAAGTAAATCCAGTTGAAGATGGCACTCAAGGGCCGTCGGGAGCTAAAACCTTTGATTATCTAAGTTTTGCGAAAGAATTGCTCAAAAATTGGCAATTTCAAGCCGCCCACTCTGGCGGTCAAGCCGTATATTCAGAACTGTGGTTAAGACTAACAGTGAAAGCTCTTTAAGGTCTAGATTAGGAAATTTTTCAGATTACTTGCACTTTTGGGAAATCTGTGTTATGGTATTTAAGTCTGTGCGGGTGTAGTTTAGTGGTAAAACTTTAGCCTTCCAAGCTAATAATGCGGGTTCGATTCCCGCCACCCGCTTCTAAATTAAGAAATGAGTAATACCTTCTTTAAGCCTTGGTTAAGGTGATATTTGTCTTGAGGTAGTTATATGTTGTATGATATAGTAACCGCTTTCGTTGGTTAGGGCAAATCCTAGTTTATGCCAATACCTTACATTCCGTTAAGGGTGAGGAATGTAGGTTACATTACCAATTATATCATGTCCGGTTAAATACTTGTCATTGTTCGCTGTGCGAAGCAATCGCAAGGTTTTGAGATTGCTTCGCTTTGCTCGCTTTTGACAGATCGTAAGTAATTTGCCGGACATGATATTAGCCATTAACCATTAGCCTATTTGAGTTGTTGCAATATTTCCTCAGTTTTTTCTAGCTCCTCAGTTTTCCCTTGTTCCTGATAAAGCTCGCGAGCTTGCTCAAAAGCTGCGATCGCCTCAGATTTCCGTTGTTGCGCTAAGAGCCCAACGCCCAAATTATAGTAAGCATTCGCATTTTCTGGATCTAAATTAATCACGCGGCGAAAGGTAACAATTGCGGAAAAATAATCTTCTTTTTCCAGTTGAATCTCTCCAATAGCTGCGTGTGCTTCAATTAAACGCGGCTTTGCCAGCACTGCTCGCTGATAAGCTGTTAATGCCCCTTCAATGTCATTCTGAGCCTTCAATAGCGTTCCTACCTCAAACTGCACTTCAGCATTGCGAGGTTCCAATTTGGCTGCTTGTTCAAAAGCTGCTATACCTTCTGAGGTATTGCCGTTGCGGAGCAATGCTGTCCCCAGTTTAAGCTGCACTCCTGCTTGCTTGGGAGCGAGTTGGGCAGCTTGTTGGAGTACCTGCACGGCGTTGCTATAGCGCCTCTGCTGAAGCAATACCATACCCAGTGAGGAATAGGCTTGCCAGTTTTTGGAGTCGAGAGCGATCGCCTGTTGGTAGGCTCGAAAAGCTCCGTTGTAGTCTTGCTGCTGGAATAAGGCAACACCGAGGCCGAGGTAGGCGTTGATGTTTTTGGCATCCAGTTGAGTAGCGCGGCGGTAAGCGGTGGCGGCGGCGGGATAATTTTCTAAATGAGCCAAAGTGAAGCCTAAAGCATACTGAAAATCGGCGTTATTGGGGTCAAGGGCGATCGCTTGTTGATAAAATTCCGCCGCTGCTTGGAAGTTACCCTGGCGAGCCTCTAAATAGCCAATACCGGAGAAGATGCGCGGGTTTTTCGTATCTAAGCGGGCGGCTTGCTGATAAAGTGCGATCGCTTGAGCAATTTGTCCAGAGTCAACTAACTCCCGCCCTTTGCGGAGGAGTTCGTCGAGATTTTGAGCTATTTGAGGATTAGCTTGAACTAATATTTCGGCAGCAAGGACAAGTGGTGGCGTTGCTGTGGTGAAGACTAGCGCCAACAAGGTACTGACTGCCAATAGAGTTTGTTTGTACACGGCCATGCTGTTCTAAAGATTGTTGAAATTGGTGTGTGACCGATCTGGAATCTTTGAGCTGCAAGATGTAGTTCCTCTACAGAGTTCCATCAGCTCAAGATTTTTGTGTTTGAGGATAACAAAGGATGATTGTAACAACAACTGATATCATTCACGGTGCAGAGGTTCATACCTACTTGGGGATTGTCACCGCTGAGGTAGTCTATGGAACTAACGCCCTGCGGGACTTCTTTGCAGGAATTCGCGATATTATTGGCGGCCGGACTGGCAGCTATGAAGAGGTATTTAGGAAAGGGCAACAAGATGCACTGGCTGAGTTGGAACAACGAGCCAAGCGGCTCGGAGCTAATGCTGTGATCGGTGTTGAAATTGACACAGGGACAATTAATGTAGATAGTTCCGGGGCTTTGTTGTTGATTACTGCTGTTGGCACTGCTGTTAAATTGCGGTAGGTAAGAGGCTTGTCTATAGATAGTTAACAGTTAACAATTAACTGTTAACTGTTAACTGTCAATTTCAGTTATAAGTCTTACCATTAGGCAAAATTGCTCCAATTAAGTTAGCGCCCCTCATATCTGCCTCCGTTAGAATCGCTCCTCGCAAATTAGCTCCCATTAAATCGGCTTTGCATAATTTTGCTCCAGTCAGGTTAGCATTACTTAAGTTAATGTTGCCCATACGAGCACCGATAAAGTTAGCTTTCATCAGACAAGCATCACTCAAATCAGCTCCACAAAGATTAGCATCGCTGAGATTAGCTTCTATTAAATAAGCACCGCTGAGATTAGCTTCACTCAAATATGCGCTCGCCAAATTAATCCCAGTTAACAGCTTCTTACTTAAATCTAAACCCCCAAGATCCGCTCCGCTGAGATTAATTCCACTGAGGTGACAACCGTGCAAAACTATCTTTCTGAGGTAAGTCTTGCTCAAATCAGCCTTACTTAAATTCGCTCTAGTCAAAATAGCTTCACTTAAGTCTGCTTCCCCCAAACTAGCCCAATTTAGGTAAGATTCAGTAAGGTCAGCACGTCTAAGGTTAGCTTTTAAAAGATTCGCTTTCGTTAAGTCGGCGCGAGTCAAGTTCGCTCCAGCTAAATTCGCCCTAGCTAACTCAGCCCCGCTGAGGTTGGCATCAGTTAAGTCTGCATCTTTGAGGTTAGCCTGAGTTAGGTCTGCATCGTTTAGTTGAGCTTGAGAAAGATTAGACTTAATTAAATAGGCTTTACCAAGATTGGCATCATTGAGGATAGCTCCGCTAAAGTTAGCAGCGCTCATATCTGTACCCTTCAAATTAGCTTTGCTCAGGTTGGCTGTACTCAGATTAGCCCAATTCAAATGTGCTCCCGTTAGGTTAGCTCCTGTTAGGTTAGCTCCCGTCAGATTGGCTCCGCTCAGACTTGCTCCTACCAGGTTAGCTCCGCAGAGATTTGCCCCGCTCAGGTCGGCTTTACTGAGGTTGGCACGGCTGAGATGAGCTTTACTGAGGTCAGCTTCGCTCAGATTTGCCCCAATTAGGTAAGGTCTATTCTGTTGTTCGTTGATGTTTGCCAAAACGAGGGTAGGGGTATCGCCACTGTGGGAATCGACCACGCTAAGCACGAGCCCTCGCAGGTTTGCCCGCTTGAAATCTCTTTCACCTTCTGCATATCGCTTTAGCAGTTCAGTTGCATCCATTTAGACCTCCGCAGGGGACTTCAAGTCTACCCATAGAGCAGTAGGTTGGATAGACAGGGTAGGTTTTTTGTATCTCTTTTGCTAAAAACACATTAATAAAGTAGTTTATCCCAGCTTTGAGCGTGGTAGTAAAGGTTAAAGCTCTATTGGATGCAACCCGCTTATTTATGATTTTAATATATATTTTATAATCTTTCCCGCAATTATGTCATATTTCTCAAACTTAACCATATTAATACATAAATTTATTCAAATCTTTATAGCGAGTAATGCCCACTAGCCTTAAACTTTATTTATACAAACTTGAGCTGGATTTATCAGGATATCGATCGATCTGCTTAATTATGAGACAGTTGGCTGGACTTGGGGTCTAAACTGTATTTGAGCTATTGGGGATCGCTAGATTCCGAGGGGCAACCACAGGGAGATTGCCCCTAGAAAGCGAGTTAGTAAGACACAGAGATTGATGCGATCGCTTAAGAGCGTTTTTCACACAGGCGTGTAAGGATGGTTTCGTGGTCTTGACCTTGTTCAACCATAGCCTCCGCTGGTTGGAGGCGATCGCTTAAGCCTAAAATAAAATGGTTACACTCAGCACCCATAGACTCGCAAGTAGTTTGCACGCAGTAAAGGTCTCGACCTGTTAGTTGAGTAAAAAATGCGCTCAAAATACCAGCTTCTAGAAAACATACTGGACAGTTCCACTTAGGAGCTTTTTGAGCAAACATGGATTTAGTAATTTTTACAATCAAAAAGCCCTGTTCGGTATAGCTGGGATCGAGGTCAAATGTCCCCCAGCCGTGAGTTTTCCAGCACTGTTGGAGACACTGAACGAATTCCACCATTTCCATTTCTGAAAGAGGTTTGCCGTAGTATTCGCTAACCTCCTCACAAAAACGAGCATAGAAATTTTTGCCCCACCACCGTCCGCAGTTAAATAGAACTAGGCGGGAGGCTTGACCCGTTTCTTGTTCCAAGCCACTATATATAGCTTGAATAAATGTTTCTGGGAGTGCTAAAAGACGATCTCCCCGACGATTTTCGAGCAAACCAAGTTCCAAGTCACCCCGGACATAGGCATCGGTTGCAAAGTAATTTCCGGGGAGGCGAGGCTGTGTCAGTAATTCGGCAATATTAATCATTGTTAGTGGTTAGTTGTTGGTTACTAATGGCTAATGGCTAATGGCTAATTGCTAATGCCTAATGGCTATTAGGCCTTACCAAAATAGTTGATGCTTGGTCTAAGAATGGTTGCAATATGGCTAATGGCTAATGGCTAATTGCTAATGGCTAATGGCTATTAGGCCTTACCAAAATAGTTGATGCTTGGTCTAAGAATGGTTGCAATATGGCTAGTGCTTGTTCCGAAAGCAGTTCCTTCAAACGAGCCTGTAACAGCTTCAAAATAGTTGCCTCTATCTCTTGGCTTTGGTGAGCTTGCACTATACCAGAGAGCCAATCTAACAATCGTTCCTTTAGAAACACCGAGTCATTCAGCAACATAGCCATAGCACAGTGACGCAAAGCTAGAAGCCAATGTGTAAGGGAGCGCTCTAAGTTTTCCTGTTTCTCTTGGGGAAAAGTTTCTTGTAGCTGATTGGCAATAGGTTGGAAGATAGCTACTTCCTTATCCCGCAAAAATTCGTAAACTTTTAAACGCTGGGCTAAGGTTGCCGCATAACGTTTAAAAATTGCGAGTTCTTCGTTTTTGAGAAAGCGGGTTTCCGCGTGATCCAGCAGCGCCTCAATCTCAGGGTGCATGATTTTAAAAAATTGGTAATTGGTGATTGGTAATTGGTGATTGCTAATGGCTAATGGCTAATGGCTAATTGCTAATTGCTAATGGCTAATGGCTAATTGCTAATTGTTAGCTGTTTACAAGCCATTGGCTATTTAGCTATTAACTATTTAGCTGTTAACTATTGGCTATTTAGTTATTTAGCTATTTAGCCATTACCCATTAGCTATTAGGGATTAGCTATTAGCCATTAGCTAGAATAAATCCAGTAAATCATCAAGAGTAACCTCTCCTGATTCAGAACTAGGAATTACTGCTACGGGCAAAGGAGCCGGCATTGCGCCGACTTCGGGGATGCCTTCCCAAGAAATTGCCCGAAAAAAGTCTCCTACTGACGAGGTAAAACTCAACTTTTGACCAGTAGCAGAGCCATTTTGGGTTTCTAGGGATCTTCCTAGCCAGTTGCAGTTACCAAAAAAATCTTGGACTGATTTTTGCAACCAAGAATTATCAGTTTTCATCGCAATCTTTCCCCATTTTGCAGCCGCCTTTGAATATCTCGTGCTGTTGCACCTTCGTTAACCCAGAAAGCAGCAGCGTCTATTTTATCGGGATTGCCTAAGAGAAACTTGCAGTAAGTTTCTCCCATTGAGTAGCACTGAAGTTCAATGCAACTCAGTGGTTTTTTTACTAAAGCGCCGAAAAAACCCGCAAATAAACCAGCATAGATGTGACAGACTGGTTTACCTACATCGCCCAAGGTACGAGCAACTGCGGAGTCAAACAGGTTGATGAAGATGCACCCGTGTTTGCGATCGCTCATATCTACTTCCCATCGGCCCCAACCTTGAGCTGTAAAGGGCCACCACCAAGTTTCTAGTAAAAACATTAAGTTTGACTGGCGGACGTTGTGTCCAAACTCCTCTCCAAACCATTTCTGGAAATATTCTGAATCTAGAGTACCCCACTGGCAGCCGATGGTGTACATGATCACTGACGAAGCAGGGCCGACTTCTTCTTCAAGTCCCTCTACTAAGCCAATGATGAAGTCTTCGCTGGTAAAAATATTACGAGATGCGTTCCAGTCAGCGATCGTACCGCCTTGGGGGTCAAAAGCAAAAAAATCCTTAAACCTATAATGGTTGTGGCTTTTAGGATATAGCTGCTTAAGGGTCGGTTGGGGGTTAGTGACTTCTTTTTTATCGGCAGCGATCATTTACACAATACTCCTGTTTGATGTAACTTGTTCAACATCGGGTGAAAATGGCAGAGCTATTTTGGCAAGGCTAAGATGACACTGGTGCTAGGCTCAGGAAAAATCGGGGCCAGGAAAAAGCTTCACTTGTTTCGCTGCGGTTAGAATTTCGTTATTGCTGCGTAAGTCTTGGCTAAGATAGTTTATTTCCCGGCAATATTGAAGATACTTCCGGCAATTACCCAAGACACCCCATTTTTTCCTGCACTGCTGTGTACCTTAAATTATCAGTCTTTTGAGCTTGCTTGAGTAGGTCGGCAATAAAAAACTAAGCTATGTAACGAAACGTAAAATTTTTGGATTTCGTTAGTAGTTGCGCTTTAGCGCTAAAACGCAACTACTAACGAACAATGATTTACTTGGGCCGACCTACTTACTAAGTAGGAATCAGCAAAGAATCATCATCACGCACCCATATATAATCTAACCTTTTTAAGCAAGTCCTAATCAAATTTCTCCCTAAGCTGGCTGCTAGATATAGCAACCGCCAAGGGGGTTAGGAAGTTCTGAATTCGATTCTATTCCCTTGTTCCCTGTTCCCCTTGTTCCCCTTCTTACCCTAGCCCTGAGCATCGTAGCCCCTAGACCCTAACTGCAAGGTGACAGCAGTATCAACCACAAGCAAGCTATGTGCTATCTTTTTTGCAGGCTACCCACTATATTATCTAGGGCATATGGGATGAAACATCACGCTTGTATTGCAATTGGGATTAATCAATATCAGTTCCTCCAGCCATTGAGTTATGCCCAAGAGGATGCAGAGGCGCTGCATGGTTATTTGGTTGGCGAAGCTGGTTTTTCGCCGGAGATTAGCCTGTCACTAACTGACTCCTCGCCGACGAGCTGGGGTAACTCAACTTATCCCAGCCGGGAAAATATACTCAAACTCATAGATAGCTTGTGTTTGGAGCACTTGCAAAATGGAGATTCGGTCTGGTGCTTTTTTAGCGGCTACGGTGTCAGTTATGAAGGGCAAGACTATTTAATGCCTATAGATGGCAATCCTGCTGACGTTTTGGGTACGGGGATTGCGGTGAAGTCTCTGTTTGAGAGCTTAAAGAGGGCTCCGACAGATACGGTGTTGGTGCTGCTGGATATGAATCGCAGTCAGAGTGTGAAGGCGGGGGAATCGATTGGGACTCAAACGGCGGAGTTAGCTCGCCAGATGGAAATCCCGACGGTGCTTTCTTGTCGCCCAAATCAGGTTTCCCGTGAAACTTCTGCTCTGCGGCAAGGGTTTTTTGCGGCGGCGCTGTTGGAAGGGTTGCGCTCTGGACAGTGTACGACTCTTAAGAGTTTAGATCGGTTTTTGAGCGATCGCCTGCCTCAGTTGTGCGACCACCATCTACGGCCCAAGCAGGAGCCGTTAATGGTGGTGCATCCTCCGGGAAAAGTTAATCAGGTGATTTATCCAGATAGCCCTCAGCTAATGGCGGCGGCAGCAGTTGGCCGCAATGGCAGTATGAGTGCTGGGGCGATCGCAGAGGCGCAACAACAGCCGCAAATGCTTGCTACTGCAATTAATTCTCCTGGGCCGCAAAGCCGCGACGAAGGTGGCGATTTACCATTGACTCCGCCGCCGCCACCGCCTAATTCTGCTCAGGGGGGAGGCGAAGGTACAAACTCGGTGACACCTGCAAATTCAGAAGCTGCCATGTCTGACAAATCGTTTTTGCAACAGCTAATTTTATATAGTGGAGTTACGGCGCTGGCACTGCTGATCGGTGTTTTCCTCACCAACAGGTCAGTATTTCTCGGCCGAGGCGACGGTACAAAGCAACCAACTCAGACGGCCCAGAATGGTGCTCCTCCGACTGTGCCAATGGGGATTCCCTCACCGGTCAGTTCTAATCCGGGGGCGGTACCAGAACCTTCTGCTCAGGCGCGGCTAGACACGGCGAGGGTGTTGCTGAAGGATGGCTCTGCTTCTAGTTTTAGTAATGCGATCGCCAAAGTCCGTCAAGTTCCTGCTAATGACCCCATGTACCCACAAGCTCAGGAGGACATTGAACGCTGGAGTTTGACTATTTTGGATATTGCTAATGGACGTGCCGGACAGCAAAATTTCCAAGGGGCGATTAATGCGGCTAAACTTGTACCAGCTATAAATCCGCCGATTCGCAATCAAGCGCAGCAGGCGATCGCTCTTTGGCAAGGACTGGCTAAGCAGCAACAGACTAATGATGCTCTGTTGAAATCGGCTCAGAAACAGATTAAACGAGGTGTAGCGTCTTCTTATAGTAAGGCGATCGAGCAAGCTAGTCAAATTAAATCCGGTCAACCGAAGTATGAGGAAGCTCAGAAGTCGATCGCGGAGTGGAGCGATACGATTTTGAATATTGCTCAGTTACGCGGGAGCCAAGGCCGACTTAGCGATGCAGTGGAGGCGGCTAAGTTGGTGCCATCGGGGACAGCGGCTCATGCTAATGCTCAGAAGGCGATCGCAACTTGGAAAGGTAAACTCCAAACTCAGAAAAAAGGTTGATTATCTTTCCCAAGGAATTTCTGAGATACTCTTATTTCTCCCCTTACTTCTCCCCTGGTAAAGAATGAGGGGGAAATTTTTTCCTTCTTTCTTCTCCCCCTTCCCTTGTAGGGAAGGGAGTTGGGGGATTAAGTGAGCGATAATAAAAGTTTAGATCCG
>NZ_CACA01000016.1:0-20735 GCF_000180455.1 Kamptonema sp. PCC 6506 | reverse complement strand
TTAGATGATTTTGCTAGAAGGTGGCAAAACCAAGCGGCGGGTGGTTAAGTGTATGTAATATGTAGGTAGGGTGAAGCGCAGCGTAACCCTACTCTCTCAATTAAAAATTAAATATATTCAATCGCTGCAATACTCTCATTATTTCTCTTGCGATCGTTGATGGAATTGTTAGGATAGGGATATGGAAACTAATGCTATTACATTTTGGGCAATCGTTTTGGATTTCTGGTGTAAATTTCATATAACTTTCGCCCAACTTCAATCGGAATACCTGCTAAAGGATAAAACGCTTTGATAGCTTCAGTCCCTCCCGAAAATACGATGCTAAGCAAATCCATCAAACTCTGAAAACGTTCGGGTTCATTACATTTTATTTCCTCAAACTCTGCCTCAATAATTTCAGGGTTAGAGGCTTCTGGCTCAGTTGAGTCAGTAGGAGTCGAAGATTTATTGTGTAATTCTTCTAAAACTTGCCTTAGCTGATCTAAAGCTTCAGCAAAGTCCAATTCCTGTGCATAATTGTGTTCGATGTAGGTATCAACTTGCTCAAAGACTTGAACCTTCTTAGCTTTGGGAAAGTTATATTTAGAGGCTTCTGACATAGCTAATTCTCCTGTTTATTCTTTGGATTAGTTGTGGTCGATGAAGTTTTCGACTTTTTCAAAAATTTGAACTTTCTCAGCATTGGGGAAATGGTAACTGGTTGGGGTACCTCTTTTTTCAAATTTTTCTTGTATTTTTAGCGGAGAAACTTGGGCGATGTCATAGTTGTAGAAGCCAGAACGTGACTGGATGGAAGCGATCGCCTCCAAAGGTCTTTCAACAACTATAATTGTTTCTGCAAGTTTTCTCAAACGTGATAAGACTTTAGCATTACCTAATATCTTAGCAGCATCTATTGCATTTCTACAAATATCTTCATTTAGGCTTTCAAGAGCATTCTTGAGTTGATCGACTACCTCTTGACTCTCTTTAAAATCTTGTAGAAAGTCAATTGCCTCCTTTCGGATAGAGTGTTCATCATCTTTGAACGCTGTTGAAATAATACTGGATAAACCAACTTTTCCTTGAAATTTTTGCAGTCCACCAAGCGCCAGTTTGCGAGCATCTTTATTTCCCGTTTTTAGGGCATCTTCTAAAATAAGTATCCCTTTGCGATTGTTAAATTTACTTAATGAGTAAGCTGCATAGAGACGGATAGAGAATTCTTTGTCCTTCAAAGCTTTGTACAAATTGGGTAGGTCTTTAGAGTCACCTAAAAATCCAAGACTGAATATTACTTCCTGCCGAACCTTAATTGCTTTACTTTGCAACAATTTTCTTAGGTCAGGTAATGATTCTACTGCATTCAGGATGCGTAACGATCTAATAACTTCTTCTTTACGAACATAATCCTTATCTTGTAGGGAGCGAATAAGTGCGTTAATAGCTGAACGATCCTGAAGTCTCCCCAAAGCATTAGCAGCAGAAGAACGCACAATCTGGTCATCTTTAAATAAAGCCTCAATGAGAACTGGTACTGCTCGTATGTTCCCCATTACTCCTAAATAAAGTGCCACACTAGAACGAACAGAGATTTCTGGATCGCTTTGCAAGAGATGGATAAGAGCCGTTACACCATCCTCTAACACATCGGAATCTAGCCAGATTACTAAATGACCTATTGCAGAAACGGCGTTTGAGCGAACGATCCAATCACTCTCTGATAAAGCACCGATCAAGATAGGAATAGCTGCGGCATTCTTTGTTTCACCCAGAAGCTGTAGAGTATCTCTTTTGGTATCGGCATTGCCATTATTAAACTCTTCATTCAGTAATGCAATTACTTCTTGAGGAACGCGCTGTCCTAGAAATTCAGCCGCCTTAGTTTTTACAGTATAATCGTCATGCTTGAGCGCACTCTTCAAACAATCAATCGCGGCTCTTCCTTCTAATTTTCCTAAAACATCTATAACAAAACTACGCACTAAAAAATATTCATCATCTAGCAGTTGACAAAGGTTTGGTGTGGCTTCTGAATCACCTAATTTTCCCAATGACTCCACTGCTTTCTGACGAACCCAAGAATCCTTATCTTTTAAAGCCTCAATCAAACACTTTAAAACTTCAACATTTGCAAAGTTCCCTAATGCTCGTGTAGCACGCCAACGAGTATCAGAACATCCATTTTTCTGAATATTAAACAGGAAGGGTAAGGCATTCTGCGACTGAGTTTGTTCTAAAAGCCAGATTATAAGCGATGGCTGGAAACTTTTTTGAAGAATGATGTTTACAGTAGCTTGTTGTAGAGATAGGGTAGCTTCCCCAGCTAACCTTGCTCCCAAATACAAATCTACCTCCAGTGCCAGTTTCACCATCCGCACTGCTAATGCCTCAGACTCCACAAACGAGATCGCCATTGCTAGCGGTTCCGTCCACTTTAGATAATTCAAGTAGTAATATTGCAGTTTCTCATCACTCAATTTTTCCAACCGTAGCGCTAGCCATTCCGCCGCATAGTATTCCTGGATTAGTTGATGCTGAAAACTAACTTCCCTATCAGAAACTCTTTCCAAAACGTGATACTTAACCAACTCTTCAATCCGGGATGGAGTACTATAAAGATCACCAAACTCTTCAGCAAGGACTTTTTCTGCTGGCTCATCAAAGATGATCAAACCAGGATCATTTGGCTCTGGAGAGTTCAGCATTGTAAACGCCAGATGTTTTAGCCAAGGATTCCAAGCTTTACGACGCTCATCAGAAACGGGTGCGCCTTCCTTGTATTTTCTGAAAGCCTGAAAAAATTGACGGAATGCTTGTCCCAAAGTATCTACAACAGTATCGGTCTTCTGAAACAATTGATACAGCATCCACAAAACAAATGGTGTGCGGCTTAACTCTCGGTTGTCTCGGCTCAATAATTGCAACACCTGTTGCGCTTGACCAGGCATACATTCTTGCAAAAAGCGATTGATTTCTATAGAACCAAGAGGCTGTACTTGCAATCGTCTTTTAATACCTAGATCGCCGTTTCCTAGCTCTCGTGTTGTGCAGATGAGTGGAATCTTAATCCGATCGCACTCCTCACGAAATGTTTTCAGTTCTGTACGAACTGTGTCTGCTGGCATCTCGTTCAAGCCATCTAAGAGTAGAATCAGCCGTTTCTGAAACAATAGTTCTTCAACTTCTGAAATTGTTAGTCGAAGTTGTGGTTTAAGTGCATTTCTAATCAGAGTCAACATTCCTGAAGGATCTTCAGAGCTAGAAAAACTGACTTTATACCTTTTCAAAGGAACCAGCACAGGAATTCGAGGTTCTGGTTTCTCAAGTTCTTTCTTTGCAAAGCTGACCAAATAATGTAAAAGCGCGGTTGATTTGCCGACACCAGGGGAACCTACCAGCAAAATATGCTCAGATTCAATGTAATTCTGGATTCCTTGAAATATTGGTAGTGAGACTATTTGTGTCTCTTTCTTTTCCTTTTTCTGTTCCTCTGGCTTTTTCTCCTCTTTCTGTTCCTCTTGTCTTTTCTCCTCAGTTTGCACAATCTGCTTAAATGAGAAGGTGGCCTGTCGATCCTCGATCGTTTCGGTCAACGAATCGACCGTCCACCATTTCTCGTAGCGGCGACAGATTTCTTGTAGATAGCGCTGAAACTCGCTAGAGGCAATCATGTAAAAGTGATAATACTTTTAATTTTGATTCACTCGGAATCAATCTTCACTAATAATCTTAGGCACTCTGAAAAAGTCACCATCTTGCTCTGGTGCAGCCGCTAAAATTGCTTCTCGATTAGCAAAGGGTTCCAAGTCATCCGCTCGCGTCACATTACTAACATCGATCGCTCTTGTCGTAGGTGGAACATCACTTGTATCTAATTCGCTCAACTGCTCGAAATACTCCAACATACTACTCAATTGAGTCGTAAATTGCTCTTCTTCTGCCTGCGTTAGTTCCAATCTCGCTAGATGAGCAACCTTACGCACTTGTTCGTTATCAATTTTCATGTCTAATTTGTTAGTAGTTAGTTGTTAGTGGTTAGTGGTTGGTGGTTAGTTGTTATACTAAATCCGGCTTAAATGCCCTCTTTTTTTTCAGTCCGCGCAGGCGGACTTTGCTTGTGTAGTAGCGGTTTCAACCGCCAAGTCGAATATAACAACAGACAACTAACAACTAACAACCAACCACTAACAAGATTTAGAAGTATACATCAATCTGCGATCGCCCAGAAGTTTTGAGCCAATTTTGCACTTCAATGTAATTATTGGGCGCAAGTCTGATCGCTTCCTTCCAGTATTCAGCAGCCTTGTCAAACAACTCTTCTGCTGCTTCTTCGTTGCCAGCTTCTTTTTCTCTTTCCCCTTTGTAATGGTAAATTACAGCAATATTATTCAGTGCTTGCGGCATCCGGGGATTGAGATCGATCGCCTGAGCGTAATAACCCAAAGCTCGATCGTGTTCGCCATTACTAGCGTGGATTAGTCCCATATTATAGAGAATATAGCCGCGATCGTAAGGGTCATCCTCTAGAGTCAGAGCTTCATTATAGTTATCCAGCGCTTCGGCATATTCTCCATCTGCTTGAGCAGACATACCATCGCGGTAATAAGCAAAAGCTTCTTTCGCTCTTTTATTAGTAGGCAGAAGCTTGAGAAGGATGTCTGCCATTACCGTAAAGCTTTTATCGATAAAGTTATCGTTGCGTTGAGTTCTAGGCATATTTTAAAGATGGAGTTTGGAGGTAGTGACTCTGATTATCCGATCTGCGGAAGTTTTTGCTTCCCATTCTTAATAATTTAACCCCAATTGACGTTACTAAAGAACGAACTCTGCTAAAACTGTCTCATGCCATTTGTCAGAGTTGCCCCCTTGAGATCCGTACCGCTCAAGCTAGTGCCCGCTAAAGCGGCAAAACTCAGATCGGCATTTGTGAGTACGGCCCCATCGAGATTAGCACTCCGCAGGTCAGCACCGCGCAAGTCTGCACCTGACAAATTTGCCCCGGTCAAATCTGCACCGATTAAGCTGGCTTGAGATAGGATCGCTCCTTGTAATTGTGTAGGATAAACTTCGCAGACATTAATGCAACTAGGCTTGTCCAAGTCAATTAAATTCAGTTTCGCGCCGATCAGATTAGCTCTGGTGAGGTTAGCTTCCGTCAAATAAGCACCACCGAGATCCGCCCCGCTTAAATCTGCACCGCTGAGGTTGGCTCTCTGTAAGTGGCTTCTGACCAAATAAGCCCCCTGAAGGTTGGTTCCTCTCAAATCAGCTTGCTGAAGATTGGCATATAAAAGGTTTGCCTCAGTGAGGTTGGTGGTAGTGAGGTTGGTTTTATAAAGATTTGCCCCCCGCAAGTCAGCACCTTGTAAGTTGGCATAACGCAAGTCGGCATTTTGTAAATTGGTGTGGTTGGGTTTGCGGCGATCGAAGTTGTGAGCTTCCAAGCGGCCGGGAGCGGCGTAGGCCAACCGTGCCTTTTGGAGGTTCGCCCCGTAAAAGTTCGCACCTGCTAGGTTGGCGGCGCTGAGATCGGCTTTGACTAAGGAAGCTCCCTCTAGGATAGCTCCCCGCAGGTCAGCTCCTAGCAAGTCAGCATCTTCTAGGTAAGCTCTTCTGAGATTGGCACCCCGGAGGTCTGCACCTATGAGGTTGGTGCGACTGAGGTCAATTCCTGCTAAGGATATCCCTCGGAGGTCGCATCCGGGACATTCCCTAGTGTCGATTAACCTTCTGTAGTGGTTGGGGTCTGCGGCTTTTGCGTGTGTTGTTAGCAATAGAGATGCTAAGAGTGCGATCGCGGCTAAAGTTTTGTATTTCATCTCAATTTTGGTTATTTCTAAACCGGGCTAACAATTCGTCACGGGAGGTTTGAAGCAGCAGTTGGGCAAACTCTTCTGGTAGTAACTCAAGCATGGGCTCAATTACAGCCGAAAGTTCCTCATCTAAGGAGCCAAATCGGACTCTGAGCAGATTCTCTATGGTAGCGCGGCGTTCAGCCCGGATTCCTTGCTGCATTCCTTGCTGCATTCCTTGCTGCATTCCTTGCTGCATTCCTTCCCGTAAGGTATCTTCGCGCCATTGCAGATAAGCTGGTGATAATTGCATGATTAACTCCTGCTCCTGTTGAGTTAAATTCTCCTTACTTTCTAAGTTGATACGCCAGACATATAGCAGTTCTAGAACGTTGCTGCGTAAGGGGTTTCCTTGAGGCAGTGAGATCAGTTCGTTGATTGCTTGCTCTTGAGTTGCGCCTCTTCCTAGAATTCTCAGCCATAGAGTTTCGGGTGTTGGCGGCAGTTGGTTAATTGCCACGATCCCGGTTTTGAAGGCTTCGGCTGTCAAGTACACGCCTTGAGGCCAATTGTTAGAGTCTATTTTAGCTCCAAAACTGTCCACCAAGGCGGCGGAAGCGGAGGTGGTCAGAATCCATAAGTGCGGAAGTTCTGTTTCGGGTAGGGAGTCGTCTTCCCGTCGCGATCGCCTCTGCAATTGAGCTTGGAGAGAAAATAGCTTGAGGATACATTTGCGTATTTCTGTTTTGCTGGGTTGATTGCGGAAAGGTTCGAGCAGGCAAGGATTTAAGGTAAGTTGACCCAGTAATCCTAACCTTTGGCGATCGGCAGCGCGATCGGGAGCGGGGGCAAACCAGAGATCGATTTGACGGACTTCTCCGGGTACTTCGCGACTGATTTCTACGGTTCCGAATGGTGTGAGGAGCTCTTCTAAATATTGTTTGGCAAATTGGTCGTGAGGCTGTCGTGTCATTTCGGTTGGTTCTACCTCGGCTGCCCTGATTATTTCAACTAATAATTTTATAATGAAATTATCCCGGAACTTTTATCTAGAATGAAACGCATGGCTTTGAATCCCAACATTATGCAAGCCGTCGAGCAACTGGGCTACCGCGTTACCGTTGGCGACGTAGCGGCCAAAGCTGGATTAGATGTCAATTTCGCTCGAAGAGAACTATTAGCCCTCGCTTCGGATGCTGGCGGCAATTTACAAGTTGCAGAATCAGGGGAAATTGCTTACTCTTTTCCCCAAAATTTTCGCGATATTTTACGCAATAAATTTTTCCGGTTACAGGTACAGGAATGGTGGCAAAAAGTTTGGCGGATTTTATTTTATTTAATTCGCATTTCTTTTGGTTTATTATTGCTGGCTTCCCTGATTCTAATTTTTGTTTCTATTACGCTCCTCCTCAGCGCCCTCAACTCCAGTGATAACAATAATTCTGGTGGCAGAGAAGGCGGCGGATTTGGAGCTATGCCTTATTTTTGGTCTAATGATTGGTTGTGGTTCTTTTACTGGAACTCAGACCCTTATTATCGCCGGACACGCCAAGCTGCGGGAGAAGAAAACCAGATGAATTTTCTGGAATCTGTTTTCTCTTTTATCTTTGGAGATGGCAATCCTAATTATAACTTAGATGAGCATCGCTGGCAGGCGATCGCAACTGTAATTCGCAACAACCAAGGGGCAATTGCTGCTGAACAAATTGCACCTTATCTCGACCAATTTGGTAAAGGATATGCTGTAGAATATGAAGAATATATGTTGCCTGCTTTGGCTCGATTTGACGGTCGCCCAGAGGTCAGTCCCGAAGGGGAAATAGTCTATCATTTCCCAGAATTACAAACTACAGCAGCTCAGAATCATCCTCAACCAGTGGCATCATATTTGCGAGAATTACTCTGGCGATTCAGTGAAGCTAGTTCGGGTCAAATTCTGCTGGCATCAGGGTTAGGAATAGCGAATTTAGGCGGTGCATTAATTTTGGGTCAGCTATTAGCTAGTAGCCCTATAGTTGCTAAGCTAGGTGGATTGATTATCTTTGTCCAAGCTATTTACCCAATTCTGCTGGTCTATGGCGCGGCTTTTTTAACAATACCTTTAATTCGCTACTTCTGGATTAAATGGCGAAATAGCCAAATAGAAGCTCGAAATCAAGAGCGGCAACAACGGGCCGCTATTTTAAATAAACCCAATCCTACTTTAAAGCAGAAGCTTAATTATGCTCGTCAGTTTGCCGTCGAAAATGTGATTTCTGGTCAGGATTTGGCTTACACAACTGAGACGGATTTGCTCGAACAGGAATCAGAACAATCAGCAAAGTTAGATGCAGAATGGCAGCGGCGGCTAAATCAATCAGATAGTTAAATGTTAACGGTTAACTGTTAACGGTTAACTGTTAACAAATATTTGGGTTATGCTGTCGTTCAACCAAATTACGTTCTTACAATCAGCTTTTCTCTGTTGGGAATTATAAAGTGGGATTGTCTGTTATCAATTACCAATTATTCATTGTTCTCTATCTTCAGCATTGCAAGACGTTTGATGGCTTGGGAGCGAACTGTTTCTGCTGGGTCTTTAGATAATCTGATGAGAAGTTCCTCCTGCACAGCAACTCGCGCAATCCGCTTGCGGATGTGGCGTGGTATGCAAGTGGGATCGAGTAATGGAGATATCTCATTAATTGTTACTTGGGAATGTGAGGCAATTGCTTCAATCAGCAGAATTGGATAAAAGTTTCGAGGCTCAAACCATGAAAGATTACTTCGTATTAGAGAAGCAGCGGTGAGAAGAAACTCAGCACCATATACGGGATTTTTAACGACTGCTAATGCAATACGAATATTATCCTCTGTTTCAAATGTAGAGGGAAATAAAGCTTGTAATGCACTAGCAGGAGTATGGGGATTTTCAGCAACAGCTTCACGAACAAAAATGTGCTGTGATGAGGCAAGGAGAACTAAATCTTCCACTGAAGTAGATTCAGACTTTGCAGCATCGGATGCAATTTTTGGATCGTTAATGCGCTTCATTTGTAATTTTGGCTGAGTTTAGCGATATACAAAGACGAACTTATGCACTGGAAACATTAAGGAACAAGCAGGTAATGGAACTATACTATCAACCTCTTGTATAAGCACCCTTATTATAGAAATAATTCAACTCTCACTGACAATTTCAATATCAGCTATTTCTTGCTGTCTACTTTGAGCCATTACCCAATTACCTGATTTACCAGCAGCGTTGTCACCCCGTCAGGTGGCCACTACCAATTACCAACAACAGTTTTTATATCTGGATGTTCTCGGAGTACCAGGTCGTGAATAAATTCGCTATAATCATCTTTCATTGGAAGTTCCATATCAACCTTAATTCGCCTTCTTACTGCAAATACTTTCTCTCCTGCGATCGGACTAATTCCTTCTTTCTGGTACGATTCCCAATACAAACCTATGCCACGCTTTTGCCAGTTGGGTAGGTCGTTAAAATTAATTTTAGCTTGTTGATAAAGTAGTTCATTTTTATCGCTAACAGAAAGTCTGTCTAGTTTTTCAGTTGCAGTTATAGCATTTTCACCACTTCTTCGTAGCATCCAGTAACAGTGAGCGTTTAAAGCATTCCGATGAGCATCTTCATTCCGCCAACGGAAATAATCCACTACCAGATTGAGGGTAGGGAGTTGGGAAATCCGACAGTCGAATGCAGCGATACTACCTAGTAATAGTGAGAGCTTCGCACTTGCTTCTCCTGCAAAAATAGAATTTAGCTTTCGCAACTTGCGACTAAAACTCTCTTCATTTCTGTGTAGTAAAAGTGAAATTTCATCGCTTTGTGTGTAGCCGTAGACTATACGAAAACCACAATTCATTAGATGTTCTACCGTAGCCACCATATAATCTCGAAATTGAGGATCGAAGGGAGCTTCAAACTTATGGATTTCCTTCGTTAAGCGTGTAAAGTTACGCCCATCGATGCGAGCTACCATAAAAATCTCTGGTAGGACACACAAATCATGGGCTGTCTCGAAAGTTCTTAATTTTTTGTCTAACTCTTCAAACTTCATTAACCCATTCCTCCACTGCAAACTCTCGTTCTGGAGATAGCCGAACATAGTAAAGTTTGTCAAAACCTTCTCTATACTTGGGTATTACTAATCGTGCGTGTGTACCTCTAATTCCTTTTTCTGGAACTTGCTGCTCAGGTTGACGGCTTTGGTTGCGTTGGATGGAATCAGCAATTTTTGACTCAAAGTAATACCCAATAATGTGAAAATCTTGTTTCTTTGATGGCTCAATGTAGCGTTTTCGGTCTTCAGGTGTTGGGTTTGTATTATCTACGACAAAAGACTGAGAAATCTCAAGACAAGTTTCGAGAAGCCGTTTTTCTCGATGCCTAGTTTTGAGCATATCTAGGTTGATGCGGATGTGTGTCTGAAAAAAGCGTTGACTGTAGAAAGTTGATTTGCCACTGGCTTGAATACCCACAAAAATGATTGCTTGCATTACTGATTCAATACCTACTTAAACCCGCTCGCCGTTTAACCTAAATATCTTATCATCTTACCAACTTACCCATTTTAAGCATCTTTCGCTTTACTAGAAGGTTTTGCCCTGCTAGCTTTCTTCACAACTTTAGGACGCTTAAAAATCAAATAATTATGGTCATATTTTGGATCGTGGTGTAAATCGACGAGTTCCCAACCCTCGTCTCCCAATTGATTTACAAATAGATGTAGCGAACCTTCTTTCCAATCTCGCAACTCTTGACCATTCACATACAAGTTAATCAACCTATCCCCAAACGGATAAGGGCTTGCTTCCAGAAATAGATACTCCCACTTTTGCATGGTATCCTTAATTAGTTAACAGTTAACCATTAACAGTTAACCGTTAACTGTTAACTGTTACTGCACTTGAATTCTAGCTAGAGTAGCACCTTGGTAATAGTGCAGCAAAATTTGCTGGTAATTATATCCCTTTTGAGCCATATTGTGAGCCCCCCATTGACTCATTCCCACTGCGTGGCCGAAACCTTTGCCCTTGACTTGAAAAGCAGTTGGCGGCTGTTCGGGATTGGTCGTGGCTGCTACAGTGCCATACTGGGGAGTGACTGTAAAACGGGTACTTCTTAATCCCAATGCTTCCCGCAAAGTTGCGCCGCTGACTACTTTTGACCCCTTATCCCCCACTACTTTCATCGTAATCACGCTGCCAAAAGCAGTAGTTCGCTGGGGCATGATGGAGACAATATTACCAACTCCAGAAATCTTGGTACTCAATTCCGAACGAGAAAAGGTTTTCGTCCACTCGTAAACGGGTGCTCCTTGGTCAAAGTCGGGAACTCCCCGCAGGTAAGGCAATGGTTGCGTCCAAACGTCTTCGACGTTCTCGGTGTGGCCGCCAGAGGAGGAGTGGAATACAGCTAAAATAATTTGGCCGCCGTAGGTCAAAACTTGACCAGCAGTGGCATCAACTGCGGCATAAGTACCGGAAGATTCAGTTTCTAAACCTTTGTAAACTTGCGATATTTGGGTGTTTTCTAAGTCGTAAATGTCAGTTTGGCTTTCTGAGCGCTTATTGAGGGCGTAGGAACGTGCGGCAACGGCTTGGGCTTTCAAGGCTTCTTGCGGCCAATTGCCGCTCATTTCCGCACCCAGGACGCTGTAGAGATACTGTTCGAGCTCGACGTAGTTAACGGCAGTCAAGCCTCCCTTTTGAGGGATGAGGAGAGTTTTACCGCGATACCAGCGATCGCCTATCCAAACATAGCCGTTCCCGGTCGGTTCGATCCACATTTGACCCGCCGCCCATCGAGACAGCGCGACTTTACCAGACTGAGGTTGAGCCGCAAACCCGTTCATAGCTGGTAATTCTCCCAAGGTTTTACCGCTAGCGTCACGGACTAGAGCTTTGGTGGAACTGCCAATTTTCACTTGACTCGCCGCTTCGGAAACGGCGACTCGCAAGATTAGCGATGCTTGTGCTGGGGCTACCATTACCAGCCACAACAGCAGCGATACCCACCAGTGGCGTTTTCCTACTGCTAAAACGAAGGGAGTCAAGAAGAGTCCAGATTTCATGTTGCAAGGAAGAAGCACGAAGGAACAATCGGGAAAGAAGTTAGTAGAATTGAGGCAAGGGTACTAACTGCACTCTGGATATATTTAACATATTTTGTGTAATTTGATTGAGGAAATTTGAGCGTTGCAGATTACTTTTCTTGGAACTAGCTCTGGCGTACCGACGCGATCGCGCAATGTTTCTAGTATCGCTCTTCGCCTGCCCCAGCGAACTGCGGCAAAGGAACTCAGCATTAATTTCTCGGCACTGACATAAATCAGTTAAAATTTTATGCAGGCTGAAATAATCGTTCTAGCTTCTTAGTTGTTGGCAATGGTTTACCTTCAGCTTGACAGCTATCAATTAGTAACTCCAGTACCTCTCGTGCATTATAGATAGCTTCTTCATAAGAATCTCCGTGAGTTACTGGCTGCATTACATCCTCAAATTCAGGCAAAAACACGACAAAGCATCGATCTTCTTCTGACCATTGAATCACAACTGTATATTTCATGTTTCTGTTTCCTCTGCTTCGATTTGCCTAAGCACCTCAATTGTTTCGTTGACTAACTTCTCTAAATATAGTTTAGCATCATTTCCGTCTTTACCAGATATGATAATAGCCTTCGCTAATTTGGGATGCTTCCACTTACTATGACTGCCTTTTGCTGGCTGACAAATGAATCCTGCTTTTTGCAATATACTTTTCAATTCTCTAATTTTCTTAGGCATAAGTGAATGGTAGCCGATTCAGTAGCGGTGTCGATGTCTGTGTAGTTTATGCTATAATCAGAGAGGAAGTAAGTAGAATTAAGGTGTACGCATTCACTGCACCCTGGATATATTTAACATATTTTGTGTAATTTGATTGAGGAAATTTGAGCTTTGCAAATTACTTTTCTTGGAACTAGCTCTGGCGTACCGACGCGATCGCGCAATGTTTCTAGTATCGCTCTCCGCCTGCCCCAGCGGGCGGAACTTTGGCTATTTGACTGTGGCGAAGGAACTCAGCACCAGTTTCTCCGTTCTGAGCTCAAGGTTAGCCAACTTAGTCGAATTTTTATCACTCACCTGCACGGCGACCACATTTTCGGCTTAATGGGTTTATTGGCAAGCTGTGGTTTAGCTGGCAATGTTAAACGCATTGACCTTTATGGCCCGTCAGGATTAGACGAATATTTACAAGCTTGCGTGCGCTATTCTCAAACTCATTTTTCTTACCCGATGAAGGTTCACAAAAATCAGGTAGGAGTGATTTTTGAAGATGAAGAATATATTGTTAGTTGCGGCTATTTGAAGCACCGGGTAACAGCTTTTGGCTACCGCGTGACGGAAAAAGATCGGCAGGGACATTTTGATGTAGAGAAGGCGAAAGCATTAGGAATTCCCTTCGGCCCCTTGTATGGTGAATTGAAAAATGGCAAGATCGTTACTTTGCCAGATGGGAGAACTTTTAACGGCGCTGATTTCTGCGGCCCGGCGCAAAAAGGTCGGACGTTTGTGTATTGTACTGATACGGTTTATTGCGATGAAGCCGTAGAATTAGCAAGAGATGCTGATGTTTTAGTTCACGAAGCTACTTTTTCCCATCAAGATGCACAAATGGCTTTTGATAGGTTGCATTCAACTTCGACGATGGCAGCTCAAGTTGCTTTACGAGCAGGGGTAAAGCAGTTAATTATGACTCATTTTAGTCCGCGTTATGCTCCGGGAAATTCGATCGTTTTAGATGATTTGTTGCAAGAATCACGGGCGATTTTCCCCAAGACAAAGATGGCTCATGATTTTTTGACTTATGAGATCCCGCGCCGTCAAGATGCTGACTTAAATCAAGCACTATCGTCATCATCCGCCGGGATAAAGTCCCCTGGCTGATAGCTTTTGCGATCGCTCTGAGGGGTTAATAAAGTTAATCCCACCAGTAAGAAATAACGACTGCATCCCGATCTTTTTGAGGATTGTTGCCCCAAAGGGCCCCTTCTAATCTAGCTAGTAACCGACGTTTGAGTTGCCAGCTATACTCCTCATTGTTGCCATCACATATTTCAACCGAGTCAGCCCGCCACTTTTTGCCGAAGTCTAAAAGCTGAGACACCGTTGTATCATGGCATTATTCTTAATCTACTTTATTATTAATTATTGTCGGTTCCTAGATTTTCGAGTTTTGGCGATCGCGCAGTAGCTGAGCTAGCGATCGCTAGTATGGTTGTAGGCTACATATAGCGTACTTGCGTAAGTCTTGACTACCAAACTACAGCGCGATCGCTCGGACTTGATATAACTTTTTGACGATCGGGTGGCGATCGGATCGAGTCCAGCTAGTTTAGAATGGTCTAAATTCGCTCAATTTTAAAACCTTGCCTTCTGTGAAGACGGAGCATCTCTAGCAGGTTTAGCTAAACAACTTCATCAACAGCAATTATGACTGATAGCATCCAACATCTGATTGAGCCACACATTCAAGATTTGGGCGGCTTTCAAGCTCGTCGCCTCCTTCCCTCAGACGTTCTCACTCTGGTAGGCCCCTTCATCTTTTTTGACCATCTCGGCCCTGCGACGTTTCCACCAGGTAAGGGTGTGGATGTCAGACCCCATCCCCACATCAATTTAGCAACCGTCACCTACCTATTTGAAGGCGTTGTGCTGCATCGCGATAGTGTTGGTAGCGTTCAAGAAATCCGTCCCGGTGCAGTAAACTGGATGACAGCAGGACGAGGCATTGTCCACTCAGAACGCACGCCAGACGATGAACGCAATCAAGGAACTATTGTGCATGGTATTCAAACCTGGGTGGCGCTTCCTGATGAGTACGAAGAAACTGAACCCTGGTTTCGGCATCATCCAGCAACCGATCTGCCTGCTTGGGAAGAGAAAGGAGTTTCATTCACTCTGATTGCGGGCGATGCTTACGATCGCAGTTCCCCAGTACAAACATTTTCACCGATGATTTACCTGGATGTGCAACTAGCTCAGGGAACGCAATTTACCTTGCCGGGTGATTACAGCGAACAGGCGGTTTACAGTGTAACCGAGGGACTGGCGATCGACGGGATGCCTCTGGAACAACATCGCTTAGCGGTTCTAACTCCAGGCACATCGGTAAACGTTTCTGCCTCTGCTAATGCTCGTTGTGTTGTGGTTGGGGGTGAACCTGTGGGTGAGCGTTATAAGTGGTGGAATTTTGTTTCAAGTCGGCGCGATCGTATTGAGGAAGCCAAGCAGGATTGGAAGGAAGGGAGATTCGATCGAGTTCCTCAAGAGACAGAATTTATTCCATTGCCAGAAGAGCCGCAACCTAAAGCAGAACAGCCGTTGTAGGAATGGCTGGAGCAATCTAATCGAGGAAGAACTAATTGAATCTAAAGTTTTGAGGCCAAGATTCAGTATTTCATAAGCGATCGTTCCTCTACCAAGATACATTATGAAGAATGTAGAAAATATTAATTTTTGAGACAATCATCATACCCTCCACCCCCCGGAGTCTCGATCGCAAACACATCCCCAGGCCGCATTTCCACCGTCGCCGTACCCCCTAATTCTTCCACAGTTCCATCACTTCTTTCAACGTAATTTTTCCCCAGAATACCATCTTCCCCACCATGCAAACCATAAGGAGAAATTACCCGCCTTCCTGATAAAATACCCGCCGTCATCCCCTCCCGAAAACGAATCCGCCGCACTACCCCATTTCCCCCAGAATGATATCCACTTCCCCCACTATTGGCGCGAATTTCAAAACTTTCTAGCAACACCGGAAACCGCCATTCTAATACTTCTGGATCGGTTAGACGAGAATTTGTCATGTGAGTTTGTACCGCATCCGTACCGTTAAAATCAGCACCCGCACCGGCACCACCACAGATAGTTTCATAATATTGATAACGCTCATTTCCAAAGGTAAAATTATTCATTGTTCCCTGAGAAGCGGCCATCACTCCCAAGGCACAATACAAAGCATCAGTAATATTCTGCGAAGTCTCCACATTTCCCGCAACCACAGCAGCAGGATAACGCGGATTCAACATACATCCTTCAGGAATGATGATTTCTAAGGGTTTCAAACATCCAGCATTTAAGGGAATGTCATCATCTACCAAAGTGCGAAAGACATACAACACGGCAGCTTTACAAACGGCTGCGGGAGCATTAAAGTTACTGTCTTGCTGAGATGAAGTGCCTGTAAAGTCAATCTTGGCACTGCGACTAGATTTATCAATAGTAATTGCTACTTTAATTAATCCACCAGCATCCATTGGATAAGTAAATTCGCCATTTTTTAAGATGTCAATTACCCGGCGCACTGACTCTTCAGCATTGTCTTGCACATAACCCATATAAGCTTGTACCGTTGCCAACCCATAATGCTCTACCATCTTAATAAGTTCTTGCAATCCTCGCTCATTGGCGGCAATTTGTGCCTGCAAGTCTGCTAGATTTTGAGCAGAGTTGCGAACTGGGTAATTGTCAGATGTTAAAATTTCTAGTAATTCTTTTTCACGCAAAATACCTTGGCTAACTAGCTTAAAGTTATCGATCAATATACCTTCTTCTTCAATAGATTTACTATGGGGAGGCATAGAACCTGGAGTCATGCCACCGATGTCGGCATGATGTCCCCTTGATGCTACATAAAATATAGGTTTTTCAACGGATTTGACGGATGGTTTATCGGTGGAATTAGTAATTTTTTTGGTTGTAAAAACAGGTGTAATTACAGTAATATCAGGTAAGTGCGTACCACCGTTGTAGGGATTATTGGAAACATAAACGTCGCCCGGTTCGATTTCGTTACCTTTGGCATTAATTAAAGCTTCCACGCTTTCACTCATTGAACCTAAATGCACGGGAATATGAGGTGCATTGGCAACTAATTGGCCGTTTCCATCGAAGATGGCGCAGGAAAAATCAAGCCTTTCTTTGATATTAACTGAAGAACTGGTGTTCTGCAAGGTGATGCCCATTTGTTCGGCAATTGCCCGAAACAAATTATTAAAAATTTCCAACCTCACGGGATCTTTAGCTGTGCTACAATCGCTATAAGCTAGCTGAATATTCGCTGATTGCCGTTTTAAAATCAAATAATTGCGATCTGTCAATTCCCCCTGCCAACCTAGTTCAATAACATTCGTACCCGTTGCCTCAATAATAATCGCAGGGCCAATAATGCAATCGCCAGACTGTAAATATTCCCGCCGATAAACTGGTGTATCATACCACCGATCGCCTGCATACATTCGTACAGTAAAAACAGAGGATAAATCGGTTTCAATCGAGATAGAAACTTCTGGTTCCTCTAAAATTTTTATCTTTTCCACAACTTCCACCGAAACCGCTTCGACAATTAACGCTTTTTCTGCTATAATAAAACCGTATCTCTGTTGGTGTGCGGCTTCAAATTCCGATGCGATCGCAGCGATATCGTCAGCGAAATTAACCAGCAATACGGAATCACTTCCCCGATACTTTAAATGCAGCTTGCAAACAACCTCTATCTCTGCGTCTTTGCGGTTTAGTTCCCTTTTTCCCTCTGCTTCTAACTCGGCAAATACTGACTGCAATTCTGTTAATAATTCACTATTTAACTTGGCTTCAACTGCCTTTTCCCGCATCACTCGGACATCCGCCAAACCCATCCCATAAGCGGATAAAACGCCCGCATAAGGATGGATAAATACCTGTTTCATCCCCAAAGCATCAGCGATCGCGCAAGCGTGTTGACCGCCAGCACCTCCGAAACAGCACAAAGTATACTCACTTACGTCATAACCGCGCTGAAGTGAGATTTTTTCGATCGCGTTCGCCATTTTTTCAACTGCGATCGCCAAAAAACCCGCCGCCACCTGTTCCGCTGTTCGGCCATCTCCGTAAGCGTAGCCAGCCGTAGACATCGCGATCGCCAATTCCTCAAATTTCCGCCTGACAACCTCTACATCCAGCGGTAAATCCCCCTGCGGGCCAAACACTTTCGGGAAAAATTCGGGGTGAATTTTGCCCAGCATCACATTGCAATCAGTCACCGTCAGCGGGCCGCCTCTGCGATAACAGGCGGGCCCTGGATTCGCGCCTGCGGACTCCGGCCCTACCCGGTAGCGGGAACCGTCAAAAAATGCGATCGAACCGCCACCGGCCGCGACGGTGTGAATGGCCATCATGGGCGATCGCAACCTTACCCCAGCAATTTCTGTTTCAAATTCCCGTTCGTATTCACCATTAAAATGCGCGACATCAGTTGATGTACCGCCCATATCAAAACTAATTATTTTGTCAATTCCCGCCCTTAAACTTGTTTCTACTGCGCCAACAATTCCGCCTGCGGGGCCAGATAGAATGCTATTTTTTCCTTGGAATTTGTCAGCAGCAACTAACCCGCCGTTGGACTGCATAAACATTAAATTAGGATAACTTTCGCCTCCCTGCGTTATTGATAATTGACTCGTAAATTGCTCTACATATCGCCGTAAAATCGGAGATAAATAGGCATCGACAACGGTAGTATCTCCACGCGAAACCAGTTTCATTAATGGGCTAACTTCGTGAGATACTGAAATCTGGGTAAAACCAATTTCTCTGGCAATTTTGGCAACTTGTTTTTCATGGTCGGGGTAACGATAGCTGTGCATAAATACAATGGCACAACTGCGGATTCCTTGATTATACGCTTGTTGTAAAGAGGCAATAAATTCTGTTTTGACAGGTGTTAATTCTTTTCCGTCGGCGCTGTAGCGTTCTTCTACTTCCACCACTTTTTCATACAGCATTTCTGGTAAAACAATCTGAAGTGCAAAGATATTAGGACGATTTTGATAGCCAATTCTCAAAGCATCCCGAAAACCTTTAGTAATAATCAATAAAGTGCGATCGCCTTTTCTTTCTAATAAGGCATTTGTAGCGACAGTCGTACCCATTTTTATGACTTCTATTTGTGCCGATGGGATGGGTTCACGATCGGAAATTCCTAATATATCTCTGATTCCCTGACAAGGTGCATCCGTGTAGCGATCTGGATTTTCTGAGAGTAATTTATGGATCGCTAATTTACCATCGGGGCGCTTAGCAACGATATCAGTAAATGTGCCGCCGCGATCGATCCAAAATTGCCACTTTTTGTCAGAATCATTAGCCATAATTTCACCTATAATTACCGTAACGCTGCCCTCTGCGTGGTTGCTTTACCGCCCAGAGGACGGCGTTACAAAGTTCTTAACCCACTCTCGAAATAACCTGCGAATTGCCCTTCTGCTTTCTGCGATATTTTGTTGCACAAAATTAGGTATTTCTTTTACAGGAAAGTTAGGAAATGCCAAACTAAACTCCGATTCGATATACTCTCCAGATTGCAGGTGATAAACTTGTAAAACTCCATTCTCGTAACGCCAAATTTCAGGTACTCCTAAACGGGCATAAATTGGCTGTCTATTTAATGATTTGCTGGTATAATCAATTTCTAATACCAAGTCTGGCGGTGGATCTTGATTTAAGTCAATATCCAGTCTTCCACGCACCATAATTTCATTCTGGATGTAGAAGCAATTATCGGGTTCCGCACCCGCCAACCTATCTTGTCGTTTCCAAGTTGTCGATCCAAAACTTGCATAGTCAATTTCTAGTTCATCTGCTAATTCTTTGATTAAATCCCCGATAATTTCTTTATAACCTTCATGTTCCGGTAATGGCATAACAATTTCCAGCGTACCTCTATCATAAGCAATTCGAGATGAGCGAGTCTCCCCAATTTCAATTAGTATATTCTCAAATTCGTCCCAACTAACGTTATGAAGTAAAACTTTTCCTTCTAGAGGCATTGTCACAGTCATAACTAAACTTCCTTGCAGATAAATTGACAATCCATTCCATGATTTACACCTGCCATAACACCGCCCTTTCGGAGGTTTCTTATCGCTCAAATATCGGTGCTACAGATATATATTCAATTTTAGCACAGCGTTGCCAGAGCTAATCGCCTGGCTAACATTATAAACAACGAATTCCTGCTTCTAAACCCTGACAAACACCAGCCAGGAAATCTAAATTTAAAGTATCAATTTTATCGCTTTTCTGATGATAGTGAGGATTCCTCATATTAGCAGTATCTGTCACCATTATTGCTCGGTATCCTCTATCCCAAAATGGAGCATGATCGCTCCTCCGCGTATCAGGTACAATTAAACCGCGATTCGGGACTGGCAACCACTCGCAATTACTCCCAGATTGGCGAATGTTTCTACTCAAATTAATCATATCTAGAATTGTTCGCAAATTGCCAATTAAAGCAATGAAATTGCCACAATTGGGGTAAAAATATTTTAACCCAGTTGGGTAGCTCTGGGAATTAGGAGTATTATCATAATAACCCAACATTTCCAAGGCAATCATTAACCGCAAAGGCTGATTTTCTGCTTGCAGCTTAGCCGCATAATGGTTACTACCTAAGAAACCGTATTCTTCCATGTCAAAAGCAATTAATTGAACGGGATATTTAAGCGGTTGAGATGCGATCGCACTCGCTAATTCTAACAACACTGCCAGCCCCGTACCATTATCATCCGCTCCCGGCGAACCTGGTACTGTATCATAATGAGCTCCAATTAAAATTGGGTGTAATTTATGACTACTCCCTCCCTTTTTAAAGGGGGGATCTCCACCAGGTAAACTCAAAATTAAATTGTGATGAACTTTCCCCCGTACCTGAAACTCGTCAAGTTCAACATTTCCCCACTGTTGTAGCTGTTGGCGGATGTATTGCTGAACATAGAAATGTCCAGCCGAGGCAAAATAGGGGTTGCGATCGCGCACAATTTGAGTAAGATGGTTGTACAAACGCTCTTTTAGTTCCAAGGTGCAATTCTCCTGAGCCTTCAGACTTGGCTTGATTTAATAGGATAAGAACAGACTAATGGC
>NZ_CACA01000017.1:0-524 GCF_000180455.1 Kamptonema sp. PCC 6506 | reverse complement strand
GTTTTAATTGGTGCGGGGGTTGGAGCCGCGATCGCACTTGCCGCGATCGTTCCCAAATTTCTGCCTCAAACTACACCAGAAAAATTATTACTCTATCAAGATCCTGAAAATGGTTTTAGTATAAAATATCCTCAAGAATGGGAAAAGAAAGAACGTCAAGGTTATTTCGATCCGAATATAGTTACGTTTCGCTCACCTAAGAAAAGCAATTCAGATATTTATCCAGAAGATATTATTGTTACTGTAGATGATTTATCTTCAAAGCCTATGTCTCTTGATGAATATACAAAAATATCCATTGCCCAAATAAAAGAGAGCAACCAAGATACTAAGGTTTTAGAGGACGGTTCAGCTATGCTTGCTAATACCAAAGCTCATAAAGTTGTTTTTACTACTAAAGAAGAAGAAAATAATGTCAAGAAAATGCAAGTTTGGACTGTCAAGAATAATCGAGCTTATACCATTACTTACACAGCAAATAAAGATGAATATTCGGATTATCTAAAATCAGCAGAAAATGTTAT
>NZ_CACA01000018.1:0-1512 GCF_000180455.1 Kamptonema sp. PCC 6506 | reverse complement strand
AGACGTTTTGCGGCAACAATTGCTAGCAGTTAAATCCCAGTTACCCAGAAGAGCAATCGCCACTAGCTGTCCCCTTCCCATCCCCCGCCGTCTCTGGGAACATTTAACGGTTGCTGTTGGTATTGATAGCGAAAAACGCTGGTCAGAACTATCAAACAAAAGCCTTAATCAACTGATTCAAGAACTCAGCCAAGGTGAATATAAAATTAAGGGAAAAGGTGCATTTAAAGAAGAATTTGTTACTTGCGGCGGCGTTAACTTAAAAGAAGTTGATTTTAAAACAATGGAAAGTCGCTGCTGTCCCGGTCTTTACTTTGCTGGGGAAATTTTAGATATCGATGGTGTGACAGGGGGGTTTAATTTCCAAAGTGCTTGGACAACAGCATGGTTAGCCGGTCAAGCGATCGGCAAGTAGAATAAGTAGAAATAGAGCAACCACCAAGGTTGTTAGGAATCAGAGGCTAGGGAATAAGGGAAAGAAGAGAAAGGAGGGAAACATAAAGAATCCGAGGAAAAAACCATCTTTTCTAGGCGATTAGAAATCGCGGCTAAACAAGCTAAGTCCGCATAGGCGGACTCAAATAAAAGCGGGTAATAAACCCCAATTTGCTATCAAAAGTCCGCAGTCAGGAGCAAAAAATATGGTCACGATTAAAGTTCCCCAAATATCCTTTACACCTCCTACATTTACTTCTGTTAAGGAAGAACGCCTCCACCGCAAGCAGCGTTTAGCAGCCGCCTTCCGTCTATTTGGTCGCTTCGGGTTCAGCGAAGGTATCGCTGGCCACATCACAGCCCGCGATCCGGGGTGAAATGAGCAGTCGTACAGAAACTTACGCTAAGGAAATGATTGTGCCGTTTTGAATATTGCGATCGCATCTTAATAAACCTGTACCAATTGATCTGTCTGAAATTTAAAAGCCTCAAAGCCTTACTGTGCCGTTAACAAAAACTGTACCAAACAAACTATGCTCTAATTGGTACAGTTTAATTTTCAACTCTTCAAGTTTTTGAGAGACAAAAAGAGTGATTCCCAGAATGCTTATCCAGTAAAGCTTTCAGCCTTAAGGTAAGTTTCTGCACGACTGCTCATTTACCCCCTACAACTGGCAATATTCGTCCACAAATTTTACTGTGGGTGCAGGTGGGCGAGGCTCAACCATACTCTCTGTCTCAGTTTTTGCGATCGCCCCTAATTATACTTTGTCGAGAGTGATAAAAGAGGGTTATAGCAGAACATGGATCTACGGATTGGTTAAAAGATATAACCAATCCGGGCCTTCAGGACTTGGCGATCGCCGGAGTCAAAATCAAGGTTCAAAGCCATTAATTGAAGATATTGAACAAGCCCAACTATGGCAGGTTTTACAAGAGAATTCTCCTGATGGGGGGTTATGGAATGGTCGGAAAGTCGCAGATTGGCTGAATTACAACCGGCAGAAAGATTGTGGACGTTGGTTGACGAACCCCTGGTTAATCGTTCGTTTGAAACCCTTGACGATTTGGAAGAAG
>NZ_CACA01000019.1:0-15268 GCF_000180455.1 Kamptonema sp. PCC 6506 | reverse complement strand
GGAGGAGAGGGGAAGCATTGGTGTCAACTGCCATCCGAAAGCCCGCTCTTAGACTTAAGTCCCCGGCTGATAAATTAAGTCCTCGCTCAGAGGACTAACTAAATTTAAAAGTTTTCTTAGTCCTCTTTCAGAGGACTTGATCTTTGAGACAGGGGTTTTAACCCCTGTCGGAGTCAGGTTTTGACCTTAAGTTGGCACCAATGGGGCGATCGCTCACCCTACAAATACATGACTTTGACACCCAACCAAAGAAACCGGGTTTTTTGACAAAAATACTTCATTTTCACCACAGATGCTCTCAAAAACCCGGTTTCTGGAGCCCTGAGCGTAAGTCCTGTCAAAAATGGGATGCTTCCTAGAAAACTGCGATCGCCACAAAGCAATCCCAACAGACTGCAACCATTACCCTAAATTCAGAGGGTCAACATCAATTGTTAAACTCACAGAACGAGGAGTGCGATCGCGCAACCTCGCTAATGGTAATTCTATTGAGGCATTCACTGGCAACTTGAGCAAAATATGCCAACGATAACGATTGGCTACTCGCATAATCGGCGCAGGCGCAGGCCCTAACAATTCATAGATATTTTCCTGCTCTCTCGAACTCAGGAATAAGGCTAAGTTAATAGCAGTTTGCTCAACTTCAGCTCCATTATACCCACTTAATCGCAATAAAATCAACCGTCCACTAGGAGGATAATTTAACTGCGATCGCTCTTGCAATTCTGCCTCTAAAAATGACTCTGATTCGTGACGACGTACTGCTTGAATTACCGGATGTTCGGGGGTATAAGTCTGGATAATTACCCGTCCGGGATCGTCGCCTCGTCCCGCACGTCCTGCCACTTGAGTTAGAATTTGAAAGGCTCTTTCATTGGCTCGATAATCTGAGAAATGTAGCAATCCGTCAGCAGAGACAACTCCTACTAAGGTGACTTGAGCTAAATCTAATCCTTTAGTAAGCATTTGAGTACCTAGTAAAATTTCGGCTTCTCCATTGGCAAATTTTGTTAACAGTATGCGGTGAGCATCTTTAGTTTTGGTAGTATCGCTGTCAAAGCGAATAACGCGCAATTCTGGAAATAATCTAGTTAATTCTTGCTCGACTCGCTGAGTGCCACTACCAAAGTTTTTGAAGTAGGGAGAACCACATTCTGGACAGTTTCGAGGTTGTATTTCACTATGGTTACAGTAGTGACATCGCAATATTTGTGCTGCCCCTTCGCGGACGTTATGATAAGATAGAGAAACATCGCAATGAGGACATTCCATTACATAGCCACAACTGCGGCAGGAGACAAAAGTGCTGTGTCCTCTCCTATGAATAAATAGGATGCCTTGCTGTTGATTTTCTTGCAATTCTTGCAAAGCATTTTGAAGTGGCAAGCTAAAAATTGACCGATTGCCAATCCGCAATTCTTGCCGCATATCGGCTATTTCAATTGGCGGCATGGGGCGGGAGTAAATACGCTCTGGGAGTGAGAGGTAATGGGTAATTGGTAATTGGCGATCGGTAATTGGTAATGGGTAATTGGTAATGGGTAATTGGGGATTTTCTTGATTTGAAAGCGATGATAAATAGTCTTTTATAGAACTTTTTTGCCTCCGCGTTTCTACCCATGTTTCTAGGGAAGGGGTAGCGGAACCTAAGATTAAGGGACAATCTTCTAATTCGGCACGCCATTTAGCAACTGTACGAGCGTGATAGAGGGGTTCGCGTTCGTTTTGTTTGAAACTACTGTCGTGTTCTTCATCTAAAATAATTAGACCAAGGTGAGGTAAGGGAGCAAAGATAGCTGAACGAGTACCGATAACAATTTGAGGGATTCCTTGGGTCATATAACGCCAAGTATCGAAGCGTTCGCCTTCGGAAAGAGCGCTGTGATAAACGCAAACTTGGTCGCCAAATCTGGCACGGAATCTATCAGTTAGTTGGGGTGTTAAACCGATTTCTGGGACTAAAACTAGGACGGATTGACCGCTTTCTAAAATGGGGGCAATCGCTTGTAAATAAACTTCAGTTTTGCCGGAACCTGTGACACCGTGTAGCAGCACTTGGTTAAAGCCAGATAGATTATTAATGACTGCTAATGCTTCTATTTGGTAGGGTGTTAAAGCTTTAGGTACATCTGGGGTTTTTTCTATGCCTTGATTTAATCGTAATTTTTCTTTTTCTTCTATTAAGATACAACTATTTTGCTCTAATCTTTTGAGGGTCTGGCGAGTTGTGTTGCAAATATTGAGAAAATCAGTTAGCCACATTTCACCGCCTTGATTCCAGAGTATTTGCAATACTTCTTGCTGCCGTTCGCTCAATTCAACTGACAAATAATTGCCAATCAAGGTTACTGCTTGTTTCAGTTTCGGTTTTGGCGTTTTCGGGGGTTCTAGATAACTAATTGCCCAGTTTCTTTGCAATAAATCTTTGACTCCTCGGCTTGCTCCTTTAATTTGCTTATCGATATAATCCCAAGAGTAAGAATAATCATCAGATTTGGAAGATTGCAGCAATTGTAAAACTTGAAGGGCGGGTGGATTGAGGAAAATTTCGACATCGCTGGGTATAACGTCGGGAAGTAAACGGATGCGACGCTGCGATCGCCTTAGCAATCCAGGGGGCAATGATGCGCGAATGACATGAATCAAATCTGTGCAATAATAAGTAGCAACTCGATTTAGCAATTCTCGATAAGTAGGCGATAAAAATCCCTTGCTAACTATATCTTCAACATTTTTAACCCGATTTGGTGGTAAATTAGAGGGGAGTTCGTAGAGGTCACGAATCGCGATCGCTCTCAAATGCTGATAGCCAAAGGGTACACTTAAAATATCTCCCGGCTCCACATCCAAATCTGGAGGGAGTCGATAGGTGTAAAGTTTATCTTCCTTTTGCTCTTCTGAGTTGTTTTCTGATACCTCGAAGGGCAAATCAACTAGCACTTCGATCCATCTTTCCCTCGCTGGAGGGCGATCGCGATCGCCGCCAATACCATAAGATATCCCAGACTCGGCTAGAACAGGGGATAGACCAAAAGTAATAGTAGACATAGCGTTGCGTGTCCCAAACTAGAAGGAGCTACACTCGAAAGGTAGACTGCTCTTATTGTGCCTCACTCTATAATGTAGAAGGCAAGCACCATCAAGTTAAAGGGTGGATTGAGGTACTCATCAATTAAATTGCCTCAAAAACCGCTCAGAAGTAAACCCCACCGAAAGCGATCGCTAATATGGCAGAATTTGACTTAGGCAGTATTGCGGTGGCAGCAGAAACCTCATTTACTCAAATTCCAGAGCATGAGGATGCCGAAATTCACTATCCAATTTCAACTCGAACCTCAGAATATAGCAAGGTTTCAGACGATTCTGTGGGGGCCTTATTTAAAGAAATGGCCCGCTATCCCCTCCTTAAACCCAGCGAAGAGGTGGAGTTAGCCCGCCGCATTCAAGAATTGGTAGTCCTAGAAGCATTACAACAGAGTTTGCAGGAAAAATTAGGCAGAGTTCCCGATCGATCCGAAGTAGCAGCAGCAGCTTCTATGAGCGAAGCTCAACTGCAACAGCGCCTCCATTTAGGACGCGCAGCGAAACGCAAGATGATTAGCTCAAATTTGCGGTTAGTAGTGTCGATCGCCAAGCGCTATCTCAATCGCGGCGTGCCATTTCTCGATTTAATTCAGGAAGGGGCTTTAGGTTTGAACCGCGCCACAGAAAAATTCGATCCCTCAAAGGGGTATAAATTTTCTACTTATGCCTATTGGTGGATTCGCCAAGGAATTACGCGCACAATTGCCAATCAAGGGCGCACGATTCGGTTGCCAGTTCATATTGTAGAACAGCTTAACAAGCTGAAAAGAGCTTATCGGGAATTGAAGCGATCGTTACAGCGTCACCCGACAGAAAAAGAACTCGCCGAAGCGCTTTTAATTACTCCCGAACATTTGCGCGAACTCCAACAAGTACGCCGCAAATCGCTTTCTCTCAACCACCGCATCGGAGTAGAAGAAAGCTCAGAATTAATGGATATTTTGGAAGATAGCGAAACGCAATCTCCTGAAGAGCAGATGAATGAAATGATGATGCGGCAGGATATTTTTAGAGGTTTTGGACAGTATTTTAACAGAGCGGGAAAAAGATATTGTTGCTCTCCGTTACGGTTTGCTGACGGGAGAACCTCACACTTTGGAAGAAGTTAGTAGCATTTTCAACCTCTCGCGCGAAAGGGTGCGCCAGATTCAAAATAAAGCAATGCGAAAGCTGCGGCGGCCGCAAGTAGCGGAACGCTTAAAAGGATGGCTGCGTTAGGAATTTTGAAGGCGGTTAAAACAGTGATATAACTGGTAATTGTAACCGTCAACTGGTGGGAAAGAGCGAGAATCAAGGGAACAGTTCTTACTTTCTAAATTGACTTTTGCATGGAAATTTACTAGCCACAAATCTAAAGGCTTGTCCAGTTTCTCTAGTGTGTTCCACAAAGTAATTGCAGGCATTTCTGGTACTTCCTGCTGTTGGTGTGCCAACAGAAAAAACGGAGGGGAAGATGAAGGAATTTTGAGATTACTTCCTGGTACTGATAAGGCTAAACCTTGGTGGTTCCCTAAGTCAACAGGGTTTTGAGCTTGGAAGTGAGAAGAGTAACTAATCTTCCCCATTTTCCCCTTCTCCCCAAATTCCCATTCCCAAGCTATACCCATCATTTCTCCTGTTTGTACGTGAGTATTATGAGTAGTAGCAATCAGAACAGGAACCGTAGATACTTCCCGGATAATAGAAACTAAAAGGTCAGGTTTATAGTATTTCTGATAACCCAAATTTGAAAATACAGTTACACTACTTAATAACCCCATTATCAAAATCAGAACTACAGCTTTTTTACCAGAAAGTTTAATATAAAAAAGCTTAAAAAATTGACTTTTTACTGTATATGTGTTAAAGATAAAAGCTAGACTTGCACCTAGTAATACGATCGCGGCTGGAAAGTAAACAAAGTTGTATCTCGCACCGCGAGTGAGGTCAATGTTAAGAAAATATGTAAAGCCAAAAAATAGCGCGATCGCACTCAAGACAAAACCGCCTAAGACAACTATAGACAAACGATTTTCTGGCAGAGAATAGCAGGCTTTGATGCCGTTATAAAATAGGGGAAGCGCCCAGAGAAAATATACGACCATCGCGATCGCAGATACAATCACTACAGAGAGCGAATATGATTCTACTGGCAGTAAAGATACGATCGTAATCCAACCAGCCAGTGCTTGAAAAATCGGACTGATCAAAGCAAAACCCGTGCGATCGCTACTTTGAATCCATTCAGTTAATTCGCTACCATATCTGCTAGAATAAAATACGGGCAACCAGACTAAACCAGTGGCAATTGTACCAATAATGGGTAATAAAAATGAAGCGGGAAAACCGGAGAAAGTAGAAATTGTCTTAACCCCGATGTTTTCTCCTTTTAATTGCCGCCATAATATGGCAATAAAAACTATAGCCTCAGCGCAGAGAGTCAAACTAAAAAAGTAATGAACGGCAATTCCTAAACTATTAACAACAATCCAAATTAATCCCAGCCAAACAGGTAAAGCCAGCCGCTTTTCCGCATACCGCGTCGCCATTACCAGACAACTCAAAGAAGCAATAACTAATAAAATAGCCAGGGTATAATGGCGTGCTTCCTGAGCAAGATAAATAGAGTAGGGAGAAACCGCCATCATTGCCGCTGCCATTTGTCCAACTAAGCGGGAACGAAAAGCAAGACATCCTAAACCATAGATAGCGGGAACCGAAACCACACCCAAAAAAGCAGCAAGCGATCGCGCACCCCATAGGGAAGCATACCCCTGCACTGGTGCAAACATCTGCATCCACCAGTGAGCGAGAGCAAAATAAACAGGCGGGTGATTGCTTTCAGTCAACAAACGCGCGATCGCATCCCCAACAGTCGCACCCGGATGGGGTTTTAGCGGTGCCAACAGCACCTCTAAAGAAATCCCTCGATCCAAAGGTACTCCTTGAAAACTATTGCCTAAACTGAAAACCAGCGTCGAAAATTCATCCGTCCAAAGTGGCTTAGAATCCAAATTAGCAAAACGTAGCATCGCCGCGATCGCAGTCCAGGCAAAAAGTAGCACCCAGTGTAAAGCATCAAGTTTAAAATCAAATTTTTGCCGCAAGTCGAAGCCCCTTTAAACTCAGAAAAAACCTACAATTAACTTCCTACCTCACCTTCCGTCCCCATCATTTCTGCACATCTGTTACCCGCCAGCTCAGCTTCATATTAATCCAAAAATTCCATAACGTCACAGCCACGATCGCAATCAGCTTAGCCAAATATTCATTAACAGCAAAAACATTAAACAGCAAATTTACCAACAGCACATTCAAAATCAACCCCATCAAGCAAATCAGGTTGAACTTCAAAAACCGTTTAAACTGCTGACGTTTTCCCGGTTGTCGCTTAGAAATATCCCCGAAAGTCCACAAATCGTTCCACAAGAAATTATTGATAATTGCCACTTCCGAAGACAACATTGCACTCCGAGTTAGCGCCAAACCGAGTACAGTCCGCAGCAAATAAAACACCCCCATATCCACAAAAACCCCGCTAAAACCCACAACCCCAAACCGGAAAAAACGACCCAAGGGCCAACGGTCAAGACGCAATCTCAGCAAGTGTTGCAGGTACTCAATGTACTGCTTCCATGTCACCTTGCTCTCCCCTTCTTGGCGCTCCTGAAACACATAGCCAACTTCGCCAATCCAGCGAATATTTCCCCTTCCCAATACCTCAATCAAAATTTTATAGCCAGTAGGATTCATCTTCTTACCAGCAATGGAATCACGGCGCACCATAAAATAGCCACTCATTGGGTCTGAAACTCTTCCTACAACCCCCGGCAAGATCACCAACCCGATGGTTTGAGCTCCGCGAGATAAAACCCGTCTGACTACACTCCAGTCGCTCACACCACCCTCTGCAACGTGGCGACTAGCCACCGCCAAATCAGCGCCGCGCTCAATTTCCCCTAAAAGTTCTAACAGCGTCTCCGGTGGATGTTGAAGATCCGCATCAATTACCCCCAAAATCTCACCCCGCGCCACTTGCCAACCGCGAATCACCGCTGTAGAAAGACCTCGCTCTTCTTGGCGACGCATTACTTGTAACTGCGGATAGTCAGCCATAATTCCCTGGGCAACTTCCCAAGTGCGATCGGGGCTGTTATCATCCACTAAAATTAGCTCATATTCCCCAGGAATTTTACTGTCGAGTAACTGGCTCAATTGCGCGACAATGGCTTTGACATTCTTGCTCTCGTTGTAAGTCGGAATCACCAGAGAAAAATAAATGGGTGCATTGCCGACTTCAGCATCCGTAGAAGATACCGGCGTTCCCTCAACTGTCTGTCCTGGAACCTCAAATGCACCTAACGGCACTGGCAAAAGGCTGTTTGGTTGGCTGAAACTCATAGTTATAATATCTGAAATTGGCAGATCGCACTTTTAGACTTTAATCTTTAGATCGCCGATAGTCCATAGTTGAAATAATTAAAAATTAAAAATTAAAAATTAAAGGAATGTAAGATTAAGCGAAGCAATAGCGTTACTCAAGCCTACTTGATGCTTTCGCTCTCGGTAACGCGCGATCGCTCTACATATCCTACAATGAAGTATATATAAATATTTAGCTAATTGTCGCGCTAAGCTCGAAAAGCCATTAGCTCTAGGAAACACCTTTTATCGCTGAGCCTGGAAGGAATAATTGTGGATCTAATTCTTCGTCGCGCCTTAGATGGTTGCGATATATCAACCACCGAGGCATTAGTGCTATTGCAGCAGAAAGAACCAGATCGGATTGCTGCGATTCAAGTTGCGGCCGATCGACTTCGTTCTTTGCAAGCAGGAGATACTGTCACCTACGTAGTCAACCGCAATATTAATTTTACCAATATTTGCGAACAGCACTGCAATTTTTGTGCCTTTCGCCGCGATGAAGAAGATCCGGGCGCTTTTTGGTTAGATTGGGAACAAATTCTAGCAAAAGCAACTGATGCAGTCCATCTCGGCGCGACGGAAATTTGTATGCAGGGGGGATTAAACCTTAAAGCTAAGATTAATGGAGCTTCTTTACCTTATTATCTGCGCTTGGTTGAAACTATTAAGGATAAATTTCCTCAATTACATTTACACGCTTTCTCGCCCCAGGAAATACAATTTATTGCTAGAGAAGATAGCCTAAGTTTCAGCTATGTTATTGCTGCTTTGCGGGATGCCGGCGTGGGTTCAATGCCAGGAACAGCAGCGGAAGTCCTCGACGATTCAGTACGGAAAATTATCTGTCCTGAGAAACTAAATTCAGCGACTTGGTTAGAAATTGTAGAAACCGCTCATAAATTAGGATTGCCAACAACTAGCACGATGTTGTGCGGACATATTGAAACAGCATCACAGCAGATTTTACATTTGGAAAAATTACGCAAGCTCCAGCAAACTGCTTGTGAGAAAGGCTATCCAGCTCGGATTACTGAGTTTATTTTATTGCCTTTTGTTGGACAGCACGCACCGCCTTCTCTGCGAAAACGGGTAGGGCGAGTTCAGCCAGTTTTGGCAGATATTCTGTTACTTACAGCCGTCTCTAGAATTTTTCTAGGCAATTGGATTGTTAATCATCAACCAAGTTGGGTAAAATTAGGAATTGCTGGAGCTACGGAAGCTTTGAAATGGGGCTGCAATGACATCGGCGGTACTTTGATGGAGGAACATATTACGACAATGGCGGGTGCGATTGGTGGTAGTTGTCAGTCAGTGGAAGATTTGCAAAGAGCGATTAGTTCTTTAGGGCGAAATTATCGGCAAAGGGATACAATTTATCGCTCTTTAGGCATTGATGATTTTGCTTGTTATCGAGTCAAATCATTGTTTTAGGTAGGTGGATATAATCAAAGGTAGCTATGTGATTGCTTGTAATCCAACTCAATCTTCTGTCATTGCGAGCACCGCGAAGCAATCCCACAGTCTTGAGATTGCTGCGCGGTGCTCGCAATGACATTAATATATTGTTCGCAATGGTATTAATATAGCAACCGCTTTCGTTGGTTAGGGCCAATCCCAGTGTTACCTCTAGTTCATATCTTTTTTGTACAGATAGTCAAAATTTTTCTTGATTAATTCGGCAACAAGTGATATAATCTTAGAATAACATTCAAAAGTTAAGAGCAAAACAAATGAATGAAAAAGAATATACCACAGCTTATCAAGAACTGACAGCGATGCTCAGAGACTTTAATTTAGGCTGGGTTGCCGAACAGGTTGCTGATACAGTGCGGACAGGTAAAACTATAGAAGAGCGAACTTCTAAAAGAAAAACTCCTCTGCTAAAGATAGAAGATTATACCCCAGAGGAACAATTACGGCTGTTAACAAAAGCTGTCGAACAAGCAGTTATCGATACGGCAGAAATGGAGGATGAAATTGCATATTTCCTGAAAATCGAAGCAGAAAAATCTCAATTTACTCCCAAAATTATCTTTGCTGATTCGGATGAAGTTGGTAAAGAGATTGAGTTTACTTCAGAATTGATTTCCCCTCGGAATAAACAAGCTGTTGCCTTGAAAAAAATATTTAATCAACTGCTATCGAGAACAACAGATAGCCGAGAAATATCTACTCTAATTCAGCAAATTGGCTTCAAGTTAAACGGGGCGAGCGACCGTAATTTTAATGCTTATGTTGAGCAAGCCAATATTTTTAATATTTATCTGTTCACCATTTTATTGAAGGCGATTGCTAATGAAGAAGGAGAGATTTATTATAAAGATGTATTCGATGGGAATCCTAACTCTTTAGTATTTAGAAAAAATCCGGGTAAAATTCATGGAACTGTACATCCCTATACTCATGCTGCGATCGAATTTCCTAATAAGCCACCTCTAGAAGTTCACATCGGCGTAAAAGTTCAGGGAAGAGCAGGTGTCCTCCACGAATGCAACCTATTAGTATTGTACCAAAAAGAAGCAGACCTCTGTAGATTGCTCAACCGCGAACCGCGACATTCTCAGGTAATTATCGCCATTAAATCGCAGTATTATACATCACCGCTAAAACTCGATATTGCTGGTTCTTTTATCGGATTAGCGTCAGATATCCGTTATGAAGGTGGTAGCTATTTTATCTCCAATAGTTCCTCTGATTCTGTCGCCAAGTTATTGACAACGGCACGGAAAAAGTGGGAACTTAATATCGTTCCAGGGGGGACAAATGATGTGAACCGGCTGATGTATTCGTTGCAGACAATTTTTAAGGATTTTAAAGCCAGACATTAATGCGAGTGGAATTGCGTTTTTTTAAGGATACCAATAAATTATGGACTGCTAGGATTGTAGTAATTGTGTTTCACAGCCTATGTGCTACTCTATAATTATCATAACCCGAAAGAGGTAAAAACGATGTCAACAGTTTATCATTTAAAAGCCAGCGAATTAAATCATAATTTTGTAGAACAAATCAAAGCAACTTTTGGAGATAAAGAGATTGAGATAATTGTCTCTGAGTTTGATGAAACCGAATATCTTTTAAAATCCGAAGTCAACAAGAATCGACTTTTAAAAGCCGTTGAAAATGTTAAAACTCGGCAAAATTTAGTTGAAGTTAACTTAGAGGATTTGCAATGAGCAGAAGAATTGTTTTTGAATCATCTGGTTTTGCAGAATTTAATGAATGGGCAAAATTAGACAAAAAGATTTATCGCAAGATTGTCGAACTGATTAAAGATATAGATCGCTCACCGTTTGAAGGATTAGGTAAACCTGAACCTCTGAAATACGATTTAAGTGGTTTTTGGTCAAGGCGCATTGATAACGAACATCGTTTAGTTTACCAGGTTACGGATGAAGAGATTGTGATAGTTGCTTGTAAGTATCATTATAGTGAATAGTTATAAATTAAAATTAGTTCTGTTCTTAAAGACATCTTTAAAAAAGAAAGTGAGATCTATTCATTCCGATTACCCTATTCTCTGGATTGATCGCGAAAAATTTGTCAATTAGCGATAGACTATCATAGAGACTATCATAGATAGGACTTAGGCAGAAACATGAATAGGGACAAATATTTAAACCAGAAACCCGGTTTCTCTCATGGTTCGAGGTAAATCCTAATCAAGCTATTCCTTTGCTGAACTCATCTATTACACCCATCGCCCGTTGCCACGAATGCTAAAAAAAGATAAAACTTCCTTAATGCTCACCGTTGGAGCCGCCGTTTTACTAATTGCTGGTGGTATCGGAGCCTATTTATTAATCGTTTCACGGGGCCCCACCAAAGATCTGCCATTAGGTGCTAGCGTTATTCCGCAGGATGCGATGATGACCATTTCCCTCTCCACTGATAGCAAAGAGTGGGATAAACTGCGGGAGTATGGCACTCCAGAGTCGAAAGCTGCTCTCGATCGCATCTTAGGAGACTTGCGCGATCGCCTCCTAACTGCTAATGGCTACGGCTACCAGCAAGACATCCAGCCTTGGGTAGGCAAAGAAGTCACGATCGCCTTCCTACCAAATCATAGCGCCCCACCCGTCTCCTCAGTGGCCCCCGCGCAACAGTCAGTCGCCGTCGTCATGCCGATCGCCAACCCCCTTAAAGCAAAAGAACTGCTAGCCCAGCCTAAGCCTGTCAATCAAGGTAAAATGGTTGAGCGCAATTACAAAGGCATTAAAGTTGCCGAAATCCAAGGAGTACCCGATCGCAACTTATCAGTCGCCGTCCTTGGCTCAGAATATCTCGTCGTTACCACAGATGCCAAGGCCACAGATCGAGCGATCGACACCTACAAAGGCGAAGCCTCCCTAGCCACAACCCCCGGCTTTGCAGAGTCCTTAGAACAAATTAAAACTAATCAGCCCTTCGCTCAAGTATATTTCAACGTCCCAGTTAGCGCCGCCTACGCTTCCCTCAACTCCGCACGGCCAATTTCACAGCAAAATCTAGAGAAACTGGAAACTCAAGGGTTTGCCACAGCAGTTACCCTGGAATCAGAGGGAATGGCCTTTAAATCGATTTCTTGGCTGAAACCTAACTCCCAGAAAAAACTGGCAGTAGAAAATAATGCCGAACAAATGCTCACCCGTCTCCCCAATAATACGCTAATCGCTATATCGGGCGGCAATTTCCAACGTTTGTGGCAGGATTACGCCCAGGGTGCGGATAGCAACCCGATCGCGCCCCTCCCTCCCGAATCAGTGCGATCTGGGCTCAAATCCAGCACTGGTATGGATTGGGATAAGGATTTCATCAACTGGATGAAGGGAGAATTTTCCCTGTCCCTGATTCCTGCGCCTGCGGCTTCAACTACTCCGGGGAAGTTTGGGGCGGGGTTTGTGTTTATGGTAGAAGCTAGCGATCGCAAAGCCGCAGATAAATCCCTTAAACAATTAGATGAGGTGATGAAAACTAAGAAATTCAAAGTTGAGGAAACTCAAGCTGGGGGTCAACCCGCAGTTAAGTGGACAGCACCTTTTGGGGGAGTAAGCGTCACTCGCGGCTGGATGAAAAATAACGTGGCGTTTATGACAGTGGGAGCCCCAGTGACAAATGCGATCTTACCTGCGCCTAGCAACCCCCTACTAGGAAGCGAAATTTTCGAGAATACGATGCGATCGGAACTTACACCCAATAATGGCAACTTTTTTATCGATGTCGAGCGGGCTTTCAACCCCAAAAACCTCGCCATCCCTGAACTTCCACCTAATCAGAAAATGTGGGTAGATGCCATTCGTTCTATTGGGGTAACAACTGCTGTGGTGAGCGATCGCACCATTCGCTACGATGCTTTTGTGCAACTGAAAAAAGTCGATCGAGCTAGTACCCCGCCTGGCCCCTCTCCCAGTGTTAAGAGCTCTCCGAAGTAGCCGTTAACTGGATGAGTCGGAAAATAGTATAAAAGCGCAGTTTCTCAAAAACTGGGTTTGCTTTTCATGCGTAAATTAGTTGATTATTTGAACTCAATACTTCGGACAGTTTTTAAGCAACCAGAGTACCATAAAACGGGACGTAAGGAAAGTTAAGGTTATTTTAAAATAAAATTTGATCTAATAAATATATCCTTGGGAAGATGCGGCTAACGGAGACAAAAAGTTATCACTTAAATGTAGTTAATTTATAGCTTCTCTATTAATAGAGAATATGCAGGGTTTATCTAAGCATCGCCGCACATCTCTATTAACACTAAACCTTGCCAAAGACATGAAAATTTATATTAAAAATAAGAGTTTATTTCTCACGGCAAGAAATAAGCTTAAGTTAGAATCTTCGGAATTAAAAAAAATAAGAAATCAGCTTGTATTTCCATTATTATTTTTAGTTTTTAGCTTTTGCTTTCAAGTACCTTCAATTAAAGCCCAGACCATTGTTCCAGCTACAGACGGAACAGGTACAAAGGTTACTCCTGAAGGTCAGCACTTCGATATAGAAGGCGGTCAACTCTCCAGCGATAAAGCTAATTTATTCCACAGCTTCCAGCAATTTGGCTTATCAGAAGGTCAGATTGCCAACTTTATCTCTAACCCTGATATTCGCAATATTTTAGCTCGCGTTATTGGCGGCGACGCTTCCATAATTAATGGCTTAATTCAAGTAACCGGAGGTAATTCAAATCTATTTTTAATCAACCCATCTGGAATAATCTTTGGCGCTAATGCCAGCTTAAACGTGCCTGGTTCTTTCACAGCAACTACTGCCACAGGTATTGGAATTGGAGCTAACTGGTTTAATGCCGAAGGTACAAATGACTACGCAACTCTGGTGGGGACACCCAGCAGTTTTGCCTTTCCTTCCGGTCAACCAGGGACTATTATCAACTCAGCGGATTTAGCAGTAAAGTCAGGGCAAAATTTAACCTTGCTGGGCGGGACAGTTATTAGCATTGGCACTTTGTCGGCCCCAGATGGTCAAGTTACTGTTGTCTCAGTTCCCGCTGAGAATTTGGTGCGTATCAGTCAAGAAGGGCATTTGCTGAGTTTGGAGATCGCTCCTTTGTCAGGGGGCGATAGTACTAACAAACCAGCTAAAACTGACCAAGCCTCCTCATCAACTACTAATACATTAGATGGCCCTCAAGGACAGCCAACACCTTGGACGCTGCCGATCGCGACTTTGCCAGAACTATTGACGGGTGCTGGTAAAAATAGCGCCACAGGCATTAGCGTGAATGAAAGCGGTCAAGTGGTTCTCACAGGGGGAAACCAAACGGTAGCTGCTGGGGATGTAGCAACGCAGGAAGTAAATGCAGGCGCGATCGCTATTCAAGCAGCAGGCAACATTACCATCAACGGCAACCTCACCACAGTTGCATCTACTAGCAGCGGCCCCATACTTTTAAGTGCTACAGGCAACTTAACTGCGAGTGGTAACATCAGTACCAGCCTCGGTGAAATTAGCCTTAGCAGCAGCAATGGCAGCATCGACATCGCCAAAACCACTGTCACTTCTGAAGGGGGCGCGATCGCGCTAGAAGCAGAAACAGACATTCATGCAGGTGCGATCGACTCTCATTCTAAGACAATTGACGGCGGAAATATTACCCTTACCAGCCGCACAGGTATTATAGAAGCAGGCAATCTCAGTTCTTGGTCAGATGCCAAAAATGGAGATGGAGGAGACATAATTGTTTCTGCTCTATTAAGCATTAAAGCCGGAGAAATAGACGCGCATTCTGAGGATAAGCAAGGCGGATCGGTGACACTAGATCCCCAGGATGACATCGAAGTTGTCTTCATCAACACCCAAGGCAGAACAGCGGGGGGCGATATTGATATTACAGCGGGTCGTTATTTTCGGGCTACAGGCAGTTTCATTTCAGAGCCCTTCTGTTCAGAAGGTTGTAGTCTTTCCGCCGCCACCACCGGCAGCGCTAACGCTGGAGTTATCACAATCCGTCACGGTGGAACAGCTTTAAATACTCCTTTCACTGTAGGGCCAGACTATAACGGGCTGAACGGTACTGCTGGCAGCATTGTCACTGGAGGAACATCTCAGCCTAATAGCATTACCTATGGAAGTTACGATCGTCCCTTACCTCAGCGGCGAGGCCCAACGGTTATTGATATAACTGCTTCTACACCAGCGTCAGAACCCGCGCCAGAACCAGCACCAACACCAGAACCCGCGCCAGAACCCGCACCAACGCCAGAACCCGCGCCAGAACCAACACCAACGCCAGAACCCGCGCCAGAACCAACACCAACGCCAGAACCCGCACCAACACCAGAACCCGCACCAA
>NZ_CACA01000020.1:0-5639 GCF_000180455.1 Kamptonema sp. PCC 6506 | reverse complement strand
TCTCTCTTACCCTAGCCCCTAGCCCCTAGCCCCTAACCGCAAAAAAAATACTCGTACCCTGACCTAATAGAAATTTGAGAAGTTGACTACCAGCAGGCTAGAGTTTGCGAGTACATCCTTAATTGCTAATCCAAAATCCAGGTTGATACCAATATAGTTGGTAAATAGTAAGATTGCTCTACTGTCATTGAGGCTTTCTGGAATCTATGAGTCGATCGCCCCAAAACACAACCAATCGGACTAGAGATCGTGTCACTACCTGGTTGAACGACTCTAAGTCTATGGAACCCCTTGTAGAAGCTATGCTGACATGGTTCGAGGTGCTGGGCTATACCGTTTTGCTTCAATCAGATATTGTCTCAGGACGACATCAGGGGATTTTGCGAAGTTATTGCAATAGCATACTGGGCGATCGCTTTCGTCAGGCAATGCAGCGCATTAATCCAACGGTTACACCTCAGCAGATTGAGTCTCTCCTCCATCAGCTCACAACAACTCGCAGCCGGCCAATGCTGCAACAAAACCGTCAATGGCATTTGCAATTATTGAATGGTATTCAAGTTGAGTCTTCAGTAACCGAGTCTGGTACACCCCTTACCTTAGAACTGATAGATTTCTCCAATTTACTTAACAACGACTGGTTAGTAATCCACTCTTTTCCTGTGATTGAGGGAGATTATCAACATTGTCTGGATCTAATTATCTTTATCAACGGATTACCCTTAGCAGTCTTTCATGGTCTGCATGGCGGGGATGAATCATGGTCAATCCGCACTGCTTATTTACAGCTTCAAGATTATAAAGAACACCTGCCCAAGTTTTTCGCATTTAATGAGTTGTTAGTGCTTTCTAATGGTGTGCAGTCTCGGATCGGCACACTCACAAATTCATGGAAACAATTGATTACAATTAACTCGGTTAACGGAGAAGATAGCTCTTTTGCAGGGCAGACCGAGATAGAAAAATTAATTCAAGGTGTTTTCGATAAGCGGCGTTTCTTTGAGATCGTTCAGTATTTTATTGTCTTTCGACAGACCAAGACAATGTTAACCAAAAAGCTAATTTCTCATTCATTTTGTACTATTACTACCCCTAAATACTTGGAGATAAATTGTGAAGACAGGACTCTTTTGCACCTACGAAAATCACTATCAGGATGCCCAGCGAGCAATCGTCGAACAGAATGCGTTGGTGCTCCATGCCGAAGCCTTGGGTTTTGAGGAAGCGTGGATTACAGAACATCACTTTAGCGATTTTCATATTAACCCGTCGATTACGGTATTGATGGCATATCTAGCAGGAGTGACATCCCGGATTAAACTTGGATCTGCTGCTGTTTTGCTGGCATTTCATAACCCCGTGACAGTGGCAGAAGAAATCGCTACCCTAGATCATTTGTGTAATGGCAGATTGTTATTAGGAGTAGCAAAAGGTGGCCCGTTTCCAGAGCAAAATCAACATTTTGGCATTGCCATGAGCGAATCTCGCCACCGGATGTTAGAAGCCTTGGAGTTGGTTGATAAGTTGCTGTACGGGAGGGAGGTTTCGTTTGCGGGAAAGTATTATCAATGCGATCGCTTAACTATCCATCCCAAACCGTTACAGTCTCCGATTCCAGTTTATCTAGCAACGAGCGATCGAGATGCGATTGAGCAAGCAGCATTACATTCCTTTGGTTTGATGGGAGGCGCACCCTTTTCTCTCGATCGATTGAAGACAAATCTAGCTCACTATCGCGCCATTAATTCCAATGGTGCTGAAAAGTTAGTGCTCTCTCGTTTCTTTTTTGTCAGTCGCACCGATGAGGAAGCAATTGAAGAAGCTTTACCATTTATTCGCTCTTTTGTAACTAGGATGACAAAAAATGTTGCCAGTCTAAAACATGATGGCAATACCCAGCATCTCAAACCATCTGCCAATCAACAAACTTGCTTTGATGAAACCTATTTGTTGGAGAACTCAATTATCGGCAGTGTCGCCACCTGTCGCGACAAAATTAAACGATTTCAGGATGAATTAAATTTAGGTACATTGGCATTGAAGCCTTGCTCCTTTGATTTGCAAAAGAATCTCACTAGCTTGACTTGCTATGCAGAACAAATTTGTAGGGGCTAGGGGCTAGAGGCTAGGGGCTAGGGGAAGAAGAAAGGGATACGATGCTCCGATGCTCAGGTAAGAGGGAAGAAGAATTGAGTTATAGCGATCGCTAATACCAATTCTCCAAATTATTGATACAGTCAACCTCCTGCCTTTTCCCCTAGCTTCCTGCTATATATTACGGGATTCGGTATTTATAAAGCAAATAAACATTATGGAGCTAAAGCAAGTATAATAAGTACGTTAACCCAAACAGTTGCGAACAGGCAAAACAATGAATTATTGAGGGTCTGGGATGGCTTTTCATCCCGGCATTTTTGATAATCCAAAACCTATGTTTATGCCTGCCGTATAAGTTTGTAATTTAGGAGAAAGTGAATGAAATTTAGTGCTCGTAATACTTTGAAGGGAATAGTGAAGTCTGTGGTGACAGGCACGGTAAACGATGAAGTGACAGTCGAATTGTCTCCTGGTGTGGAAGTTACAGCCGTTATTACCAAAACCTCGGCTGAAAATCTAGGACTGGCAGCCGGTAAGGAAGTATACGCAGTGATCAAAGCATCGGATGTCATAATCGCCATCGATTAGATCGTCTATAATCATCCGATCGCGACAAAGGCTTTTAATAACCTCCGGTCAGAATCTACTTAACTTGACCGGAGGTTTATTTTCCTCTCTTCCCTAGCCCCTTCTTTTCAGACTTGACTTAGCTTGACCGGAAGTTTATTTTCCTCTCTTCCCTAGCCCCTAGCCCCTAGCCCCTAGCCCCTTCTTTAAAGACTATTTAGCAATACCAAAGCCGTATTTCTTAAAGACAGGTTGAGCTTTCTGACTGGTGAGAAATTGGGCGTAGGCACGGGCAGTTGACTGATTTTTACTAGCTTTAATGACTGCCATTGGATAAACAATTGGAGAGTGCAAATTACTAGCAGCAGTTGCCACTTGTTTTACTTTGTTTGAAATTCTGGCATCGGTGGCATAGACAACTCCTGCATCGGCGTTACCACTTTCAACAGTTCCTAAAACGTTGCGAACCGAGTTGCCATAGACAAATTTAGACTTTAGTCGATCTAAAATTCCCAGATTTTTAAACACTTCTTCTGCGTATTGTCCAGCCGGAACGCTGCGCGGTTCTCCTACCGAAATTCTTTTGACGTTGGAGTTGGTTAATTGCTTGAAGCTTGTTAGTCCTAGCGTGGAGTTACTCGGCACTACCAACACCAGACTGTTAGTGAGTATGTTGCGACGAGTATCGGTGAGAATCAGATTTTTCTGCTGCAAAGCATCCATTTGTCGAGTTGCAGCCGCAATGAATAAATCGATGGGTGCGCCCTGCTCAATTTGTTGCTGAAGGGGCCCGGATGCCGCAAAGTTGTAGTTGACTGCAATCCCTGGGTTGGCAGATTTAAAGAGTGGATCGACTTCTTTAAGGGTTTCTTGCAAACTAGCTGCGGCGGCAATTAGAAGCGTAGGAGATTGAGCGTTGACTGGAACGGGCATGACTGCCTTGAAGCCGATTCCCAGTAGAGCTGCCAGTAATCCGCTTACAAAGGCGAGAATAAGTTTTCGTTTCATAGAACTTGAGTTGAGAAATTTGGGTTGGTATAGTTGGCTCAAAGCGATCGGACGACCGATTTACCGCTAGAATGATATTCAACTCCCAATCATACCAACATTATACCAACTTATTTGGTATTCTACGATGCCAAGAAAAGAGCAAGGCTGGATTACTTTCCAATCCTCCGATGAAGAGCGGCAAATTCTCGAACAGATTTGTCAACAGACCCAGCGGACAAAAACAGAAATTTTGCGAGAAATGATTCGACAGATGGGGCAATCGTCCTCCTCTGCCGAACTTAATGTCAACTCCATAGAATTTTCTGAGGATTTAGAGGAGGAAGGAGAAGAAGGGATACCTTCGGCAAGCTTTGGTAACGGCTCGATGAGTACAGTAGGATTACAGGCGCTACAAATCAGTGCCCGCAACGTTTTGAGAGCCAAAGTGAAACGCATTGTCAAAGGTACAGTGAATGCGGAAGTTACCCTGGCGATCGCACCATCAGTAGAGTTAGTGTCAATTGTCACTCGTACATCCGCCGACAAACTGGGATTAAAGAAAGGGAAAGAAGTCTTTGCGGTGATTAAATCCAGTAGTGTAACGATCGCAGCAGGGTGAGAACCAGAAGTTTTGGTTGCAGGCAAAAGAATCTCACAATTAATATTACAAATATTTTATAATATTAGCTTAATAATAACTCTAGTGAGTTAGTGAAGTCAAATATTTGACCGGGTATGTATAGAGTTGACATTGAGTATTACGTAAATTCTCGGAGGGGCAATAGCGCCTATTCAATCTCAGAAATTTTAGCTATTTTATTATAAGTAAGTAGGCATAGTTAAAGGTAGAATCGGGGAAGAGGAGCGCCGAGATTGTTCGCAACTATTTCTATGCCTGACTTGTAGGGGTGAAAAGCTAGCACAATTCAGCGGGGGATAGCCTGCGCTAGAATAATATTTATTTTATTTGCGGCCACCTAATTATAAACAGGGTTTGCCTATTAGCCGTAGAGTACAATTCTGCGGCCTACAGGCTAAAACATTTTAAATAACGGCTTTGCCATCATGATAAATTCTCAGGGAAATCAAGACTTTGCTAGAGCTCACTCGCGGATGGCAAAGCCTTTGACATTGCATCTACACGCAGGGCAAGAACCAGTATTACTTCAAAAATTTATGGGTCGTCTCATGCAGAACCAGACCGATCCTGCTCAACTGGGGCAGCAAATTTCCCAAATTCTTCTGGCGAACCTAGTTCCAGAAACAGTGCTGCCAAAAATAGCAGAGGTATTGGGGGCTGCTTGCCAGGGGGACTGTTGTCTGGTTGCTGCCCTCAAGAGCGATCGCGCAGAGATTCAGACGGGTTATTGGGAAATGGATCGGACTGTCGATTCTACTGAGATTTCCCAATTGCCCAAAATAACTCCAGTTAACAAATTCTTAGTATCGCTGACTGAGCGTCCTGCTTTTGGCAAAATGCTCCTGGGCGGGCGTTCTGTGGCAATTGCTGACATTCAGACCAGGGAAGTGAGTAGTACCTTGGATATAGAAGGAGAATCGCTTCCTTTTCGGGGGATGTTGGCGATCGCCACTCGCTTAGGAGGGGTCATCAACGGAACGATCGTTATCGGTTCCGTACAGCCTCGCGTGTGGTCAGTCTTAGATTTAGAGCGCCTAGAAGCCATAGCGACAATGGCTGCGATCGCCATCTCTCAACTTGAAAAAACTCAACAGATTACCACTCTACAGCAAGCAGTCCACCGTCAATCCCAATACCAAACTCTGCTCAGTTGGTTGACCTGCATAATTGACACCCCTCTAGAACTCAACCAGATTCTACAACTAGCGATCGAGGGTACTGCCGATACCCTGCAAGTAGATCGCGGCTCGATCGCCCTGCTGAAATACACAGATCCCCTATTTAAAACTCACTCCCCCAACCAAATTCCCAAAGCTAAAGTCACAATCGTCTGCGAGTGGTCTAA
>NZ_CACA01000021.1:0-17090 GCF_000180455.1 Kamptonema sp. PCC 6506 | reverse complement strand
ATTTTTAATTTTTAATTTTATATTCTTAATTTTTATATCAACTGCCAAGGCAGTTATGACGTTCTGCTTTCCTAAAATCCTTGATTCTAGTCCCTTGTTCCCTTCTTCCTGAGCATAGGAGCATCGAAGCATCGTAACCCCTTCTTCCCCAGCCCCCAAACCCTAACCCCTAACCCCTTCTTCCCTTCTTCCCTAGCCCTGAGCATCGTAGCCCCTAACCCCTTCTTCCCTAGCCCCTAGCCCCTAGCCCCTAGCCCCTTCTTATACTTCTCGCCATGCCCTTGACGGTTCTTGTTGCGGATGACGATTTGGGAACGCGCCTGTCCATTGGCGATTACTTGGAAATTTGCGGCTACTCGGTAATCACGGCGCAGAATGGGAAACAGGCTCTAGGTTTGGTGGAGGAATATCAGCCCCACCTCATCGTTACTGATGTTACTATGCCTGAAATGGATGGTTATGAGTTTGTGCGGCGAGTTAGGCTTCGCCCTGCTTTCCGCCTATTGCCGGTAATTTTCTTGACGGAACGCACGAGTACCCAGGAACGGATTCGGGGCTATCAGTTGGGGGCAGATAACTATCTGCGAAAGCCCTTTGAGTTGGAAGAACTAGGTGCTGTGATCCGTTCTTTGCTGGATCGCTATGCTTTGATTGCCCAAGCGGGGGGGCAGGGGAGCGGGGGGGCAGGGGAGCGGGGGAGCGAGGGAGCGGGGGAGCGGGGGGGCGGGGGAGACTCAGATATTACTGAGAAGTCTCTGAGTTTGACTCAGCGAGAAAAAGATGTTTTGCAGCTATTGACAGATGGGCTTTCTAATGCTCAGATTGGCGATCGCCTTCATCTGAGTCATCGCACTGTGGAAAAGTATGTTAGCAGTTTGTTGAGGAAAAGCGATCGCACTAACCGTGCTGAGTTGGTTCGCTTTGCAATGGAACATCATTTGGTAGATTGACCAACTCATAAAGTTCCTAAGAATACCAAGTCATATAAACAGACGGGCTATGCTGGCTCTGTCGTTCCAGAGACTAAACCAATCTCAGGGGATTTTTTATGAATAAAAAGCAAATTATTCCTGCTTTATTGGCAGCGCTGACTATCTGTTGTCTAACGATCCTGCCCGCGATCGCCAACTCTCGATCGCCATCTGCCCCTCAAGTTCTAGCGATCGCGCCTGTCACCCCAACCATTGCTCAATCTCCTGCGCCTGCGAGCACACCCGCACCATCGCCCCGCTTACCCAAAGTTGTGCTGCTGGCGACTGGAGGAACGATCGCCGGCACAGGTGCAACTTCTACTACAACTGTAGGGTATCAGGCTGCAAAGCTGCCCGTTGAAAGTCTAATCTCAGCCATACCAGAGCTAAAAAATATTGCCAATATTACAGGCGAGCAGGTGCTGCAAATTGCTAGCGAAAACATGACTAACGAAGGCTTACTAAAAATTGCTAAGCGCGTTAACGAAGTTTTGGCACAGCCTGATGTCAATGGGGTGGTAATTACTCACGGGACAGATACGCTCGAAGAAACTGCCTATTTCCTCAACTTAGTTACCAAGAGTAGAAAGCCTGTGGTGGTGGTGGGAGCGATGCGACCGGCTACGGCTCTCAGTGCCGATGGGCCTCTGAATTTGTATAATGCGGTGGCGATCGCGGGCAGTCCCGAAGCAGTCGGCAAAGGCGTGTTTGTCAGCCTTAACGACCAAATTTCGGCGGCACGCGAAGTAACGAAAACGAACACTACTAGCCTTAACACCTTTCAGGCGCATGATATGGGTTATTTGGGCTATGTTGAGTTGGGCAAACCTTACTTCTATAGAATGCCGATTCGCAAACACACCGTAGCAACTCCCTTTGAAGTCAACACCCTCACTTCATTGCCGCAAGTTGACATTATCTATGGCTATGGCAACAACCGCCCCGTTATGCTCAATGCTGCGATCGCCGATGGTGCAAAAGGCATTGTCTATGCAGGAGTTGGGGATGGCAGTATTTCTGTGCAGTTGGAGCCAGCCGCGATCGCAGCCAGCAAAAAAGGGATAATTATTGCGCGGAGTTCGCGCACGGGTGCAGGACGAGTGGTGCGAAATGGGGAAGAGAAAGATGATGAAAATGGCTTTATTGTTACGGATAATTTGACTCCTCAAAAAGCTCGCCTTCTGTTAATGCTAGGTTTGACAATTACCAGCGATCCGCAAAAACTTCAGGAGATGTTTTATACCTATTAGGTTCCTAAAACGCTCGAAAACGGAAACCCATCGCTTAGGTCGTGTGGATGCTAGGAAAACCAAAATCTTCTTCATTCAATCCTAGTATCCGTGTCAGCATCAGGCATGGATAGATATGCTGCTAGCGATCGATGTCACAGCTTTCTGGATGCCGAATCACTATGCAGCACTCAAATCATCACAGAGACAGGAAATTTGCATCACTGAGCTAGGCAGGGAAAACCTTGATACTGATTATGTAAAGCAAAAGCAGGTTTTCCCATGATTCCCATCCGCGAAATTGCCCAACAAGCTCTGACCACTGGCCGCCTCACAGTAGAAGCAGAAAAGCTCATAGGTCAATTATTGCTCTCAGCTAGTTACAGCTTGGAAGATTTGAATGCTTATATGAGTTTGCAGTTAGCAGCGATGGCGGGGAGAGTAAAGCAAGAGTCGCTGGAATTGGCGCAGGCTAACTATAGCTAGGGGCTAGGGACTAGGGAAGAAGGGAATAGAATCACCGGGTTCCAGCAATTAATCGTGTCCTAATCGCCTTGGCAACTGCTATACGTCAGTTTTCAATTCAGTTAAAAGTCTCTGCTAAGTATTTAAACTTACTGTGGGCTTGATATTTAAACTTAGCTTTGGTTGAAAGAGTGGGGATCGCCCATCTCAAGGTAGGCTTAGCCTCAAGCAGAAGTTATTTCTCTAGATGGAGAGGGCTTCAGTCTGGAGAGCGAGAACTTTATATAAAGCATTTAGATATTCTAGATTTTACCGAGATCGGTTCAGTCGGCGTTGGAGATACAAATAACAAATTTTTGGGTGAAGCCATGAACACTACTAAAATCAATCTATTTAAGCAATTTTTACTCGAAGAGTTAGCCCTTCCTCTTTCTGCGATCGCACTTGCCGAGCGCCGGAGTGAAGATAGCCCCAATCTTTTTGGGATGGTTCTATGGCAGTACGGGCTCGTGACCACACAACAGCTAGAGCGAATTTGGGATTGGATGGCAACTGCTTAGTTCAATGGTCAGGAACTTCCAGTCAGCTTTTTAGCCATCCTTATCTTATGTTTAATTAGGTGGATTTACTTATTACGACGGATAGCATTAAATCTTTTAAATCAAGAAACGACTCTAAAAAAGAGACTTAAAAACCTACTATTTTAAGACTTAGTTAAGTCCGATTTTAAGACTTAAGTAAATCTGTAGGCAACATCACAGGTTCACTCCAGTTACAAAAGCCTGATTCATCGTAAATACTTGAAATCGATAAAGGGAGCGATCGCTCCCTTTATTTTCTAGCCATATCATCATAAGTCCGTGCTTGCACCTTGGCTAGATCGTCTGCAAATGTCCTCTAGCTATAGCGGTCTGCCATCATAAACGCTCAAACCTGCAACCGTTTGGGTAAGCGATCGCCAATATTGGGTAAGAGTTGGGAATTTAGGAATTTTAGTCATAATTACCTAGTGCGATCGCGATGGTAATCGCGATCGCAAAGGGTCAAGTAGTATTGTTAAACTCCCAAGAGCAAGGCTAGCTCCAAATTTAGATAGATTTCCCCTCTCCACAGATAGCACTCCCCCCCCCAATCCCAAGTAGTTTTGCGGGTTTATTTCTGCACTCAACCATTTTTCTAATTGAAATAAAACAGTTACTATATTGATTTTCAATTATTATATAAAGTTTAAAGATATTAAGTGTAGCAGCACAAAAATGAAATACTCATATTAGCCATTTGAGAGGAAACCAGAGTCCGTCATATCCATATAATAAAATTTAGGGTTTCGACATAAAACTAGAGGCCGCCATATAATAATAAGAACTCAATTCAACTGATAGAGGACACTATGCCATCTCAGGACTTTTTATCTTCTGCAAACACGAAAGAGTCAAAAGTTCTGTCGCCCTCAATAGCGCATAATACATTATCTGAGGGCAATCCAAATCAAGAATTAGTTAAATTAAATAATGTTCAATTGAATGTTCATAGCGCTCAAGAAACCATCTACAAATTTTTTATTGAAAGCGTAAAATCCAGTACCCCAGACTTAGTATTTCAAGAATTTAAAAATTTATTTATTGCGCTAATTCTTCCCGTAAGTTCCGAAGTGATTCACGCCGTCCATACAATAGTTTTGGTGAAAAATGAATTAGAGTATAAAAATTTATTTAAGCGTTGCTGCTACATCTTACTAAATAACTGGATGTCTCAGAAGCAGTACCAACTCTCTCTCGAATTAGTTCAAGTTATTGCTAAAGAACGGTCAAGCCAGCCCCCTTTAGATCATCCTCTGAGAATACTCAAAGTTTGGCTAATCAACTTTGTGCAAAGCAAAGACTACCAAGAAATCCAGCTATTTGTATCTAAATATGATGTTGCTCAAACTCATTGGACTAGCCGCTACACCCCTTTTTTACTAGCTACTCAATATGTAGACCCCTCAAATTCAGAAGAACAACGTCAAGCTGCTAGAATTTTAGCACAGCAGATAAAAGAGCAGTACAAGTTTGAACTCGCAATGTACACATCTCGCTGTCAATCCCCTGCATTTAAGCACATAATTTACCATAATCCCACACTTTTAGGCGATGAAGCTCTGAATTTAATTAAAATGATTTTGGTAAACAGAGGTTCTCTAAGTTATCCCAGGTTAGCTAATATTTTTATAGCTCAAAGCCAAAATATAAGCTACAAGCAGTTTAAAGAATCTCTAATTCAATATTTATTTTATTTAGTTGAAAATAGTGTTTTAGTGAAAATCATTCAAACTAAATTAACTAACAGGCTTAATGTTATTTCCCCCGAAAATGATGAAGAAAAATTTAATAATAATTTATTGCTTAGAACTTGCAATTATCTAATTAAATACTTAACCATTCAAAATTCTGGTAAACCCTCGGCAATTTTTAGAATATTTGCTTCTCAAGGAAATCCTTTAAATTTGGGGATTTTATTGCTGAAGTTGATTTTAATTTCTCAGCATTCGCGGCTACATTTAGAAGTTTGTCTTGCCCGATTAATCCAGTATTATGAAGATGAAAAGCAGGATGACTGCCAGTGGTTTATTAACTTTCTAGAAATTTGTCAGATTTCTCTAACTATTTATGGGGAAAATGTTCAATATAATTTAGTAAGTATGTCAAATACTCAGATAATCGCTCAAGAGAATTCTGATATAAATAATTGCCGAATATTTTCTCAGCAGAGGATTTCTAAGAAGTCTAAAAAGACTCAAAAAGATAGTGAAAACTCTTGAGAGCATATTACAGATCGGTTGACATTTTTATCCCGTCAACCGATCGTTATTATATACTACTTATCCGTCACTGGAACAGGCGGCATAATAACTTTCCGCGCCAATCCCAAACTCTTCATTAACCAAATTGCCCACCAAGTAATATCAATTTCCCACCAACGCCAACCAGCTTTTGCCACATTAGGATGAGCGTGATGATTGTTATGCCAGCCTTCGCCGTAGGTGAGAATTGCCGCCCACCAAAGATTACGGGAATTATCATTAGTTTCAAAACTACGATATCCCCAAAGATGAGTAACAGAATTAATGAACCAGGTACTATGCCAAAGCAGAACCGCTCTCACAAACATACCCCAGATAATAAAAGACCATCCACCTACTACATAAAGTAACAGTGCCAGAGGAATTTGCAGCAGTAAAAAGTTGCGATTCAGCCAACGATAAAACGGATCTCGTGCTAAGTCAGGGGCAAAGCGCTGATACTTTTCATAGTCGAAAAATGTTGAATAGGGATAGAAAATCCACAACATATGACTCCACCAAAATCCTCGACGGGCAGAGTAGGGATCTTTGATTTCATCTTCGGTAAAGGCATGGTGCAGTCGGTGTCCGGCAATCCAAAAAATCGGCCCACCCTGAAGTGCTAAAGCACCAATAATCGCGATCGTATATTCCAGCCATTGGGGAACCTGAAAACTGCGATGGCTTAACAAGCGATGATAACCTAAGCAGATACCAATACTACCAAAAAACCAGTGTAAAAACAAAGTTACACCTAATGCTGACCAGGAAAAAAACCAGGGAGCTAGTAATGCTAGACCATGAATACTGGTAAAAAATGCAACAGCTATCCAATCTAAATTGGGTCTTTCTTCCGGTGATATCGACAAATCATTCAATGTCATTAATACTTCCTCAACTACACCACAGATATCTCAACACCCTAAAAAGGGGATTTGAAAGTTTCCCCTTCTTATGTATTGCTCTTAAATTGCTCTGGAGAAATTGGCTGTAATTTTACTTTGCAGGTAAGCATCAAATACAGCAGCAATATTGCGAATTAGTAATCGTCCAGCAGGTGTCACCTGAATGTGATTGTGAGAAACTTGAAGCAGTCCATCAGCTTGCAGTTTTTCAAGTTCCGAACGCTCACCCAAAAAATATTCATCAAACCCTTGATCGAAACGCAGATGATATTTCTCTTCTAAATCATCTTTTGAGAGTTCAAATTGACACATTAATTCCATGATCGCAGTGCGACGCACAATATCATCTTGATTGAGCCTAACTCCTCGTTCTATTGGTAAAGTTCCTTGGTCAATTGCTAGATAAAAATCTTTGAGTTTTTTGTGATTTTGGACATACACATCGTTAAGCATACTAATTGATGTGACCCCAAATCCAATTAGATCGGATTCTGGTTTAGTAGTATAGCCTTGGAAGTTGCGATGCAGTTGTCCTTCTCGTTGAGCTACTGATAGTTCATCATTCGGTTTGGCAAAATGATCCATGCCAATAAATTGATACCCATTCTGAGTTAATTCCTCAATTGTCATTTGTAGAATATCAAGTTTTTCAGCAGCTTGGGGTAATGCTTCTTCGGGAAGGCGACGTTGTACGGGTTTTAACCAAGGTACATAGGCAAAATTGAAGACGGCAATTCGATCGGGATCGAGTTTAATGGTTTTCTTAATGGTATCACGAAATGTGTCCAGATTTTGATGGGGCAAACCATAAATTAGATCGACATTAACGCTTTCAAATCCGGCTTCCTTAATCCAACCCATAGCATCAAACAAGAGATCTTCTGGCTGAATCCGATTTACGGCTTCCTGTACCTGCGGATTGAAATCTTGAATGCCAAAACTAATCCGATTAAATCCTAGTTCGCGTAAAAATAGAACGTAGTTGCGATTAAGAGTACGCGGGTTTACTTCAATGGAAATTTCTGCTTGTGGATCGAATTTAAAATGTTGATTAATGGCTGTCCACAGGGTTTCAACTTGACTGAGAGACAGATAATTAGGTGTCCCGCCGCCCCAGTGCATTTGTTGAACTGTGCGATCGCGACTAATCAACTCTGCCATCTGGCTAATATCGCGAAGCAAATAATTTAGGTAAGGTTCGGAAATTTCTTTGCGTTGAGTAATGACAGTATTACAACCGCAGAAATAACAGGCAGTTTCACAAAAAGGAATATGACAGTAGAGCGATAGGGGCGTTTTTTTATAGTTACTAACGGCGACTGCTGCTCTAAAATCAATCTGGTCAAACTCTGGTTTTAATTCTGTTGCTGGTGGATAACTGGTGTAGCGGGGTACTGGTTGGTCGTATTTGCGGAGTAAGGCGGGATCGAATTGAACTGTAGGTAATGTATGGATCATGGATAAATTTTTCCTTTTTGTTGATGGATGGCTGTTGTAGTGAATGATGGCGGAATTTCGAGAAATAAATTAGGATGAGGGGCGAGTTTTATGGCTTTCTGGTTTCTAGTTAATATCTTGCTTGATGAACCCACCCCTACATTAATTTGTTTGACACTAATCGATCGCAGAGTTATCCGTTTACATTTCCTAAATGCTATATTCAGTGGTTGCGAGTTCTTTAGGTGCTCCGTGATGCGGCCGTTCTGTTGCACCGGGAATATCTTGGCGTGTGAGTAAATCAAAGACATGATCGCCGATGGCGGCTTTTACATCGTCTTCTAATTCATGGACGACATCGCGATTCAGTTGAAAGGCATAATTAGCTTCATCGACAATGCGTTCAATGGTTGCCGGATCGATCGGTAAAGAATCAAGTGCTTGACGATATTTTTCTTTGAATTCCCGTTTAGCTTCTACAGTAGGAATTTGCTCAAAGTCATGGAGTCCTGTACCTCGATCTTCGGGTAATTTCAATGCTGAGCGAATGATTTTTTTCAAGCTTTGACCACCGGAAAGATCGCCCATGTAGCGGGTGTAAGCGTGGGCAATTAGGAGTACGGGATCGGTGCTAGCAATTTCTTGGAGGCGCTCGACATAAATTTTACCAGCGGGTGCGGGTAAAGGTACAATCTGTTCGCGCCAGTTGTTGCCGTAATAAAAGGCTAAATCTTTCTCTAAATTGGCTGTACGATTGAGTTCTGGAAAATAAATTTTTCCGACAATTTCATGATTTTGGTGGCGTTGCAGTTCTCCTTCTAATGTGCTGTAGACCAAATACAAATTTGCCAATAATTTACGGAAGGGTTCTCGCTCGACTATTCCTTTGAGAAAACATTTCATGTAAGCGGTGTTTTCGGCGGCGGTGTGGGAGTGTTTGGTGCCTTCACGTAAGCGTAGGGCTAAATCTTGACTCATTTTAAATACCTCGTTTTTTCAGAATAGTTGTGTTCGGTGATGCCTGCTGAGGTTAGAAGTTGGGGAACCCCCAAAAGGTTAATTTCGCGATCGCTTGCAAACCAGCAGACCAATTAAATATATATAGTTATCGAGTGATGAATGTCAAGCTGTTTGTAAAACTTAACCTTTTGTTTGCGAAGTGTAATTTTTTGTGGCGGCATCGTAAAAACGCTAGACAAATGGTATGGAGTGATATAGCTTGATAGCTATTGAGCATACAAACGATGTTAAAGCATTATGGTGAATTCTCTGGCTAAGCCCGCTCTGGAAACTGCGGCATCCAAGAAGGCAATCAAGGAAACAATTCTTACGCCTCGGTTTTACACAACAGATTTTGACAAGACTGCACAATTGGATCTATCTGCCCAGGAGACTGAGTTACAGGCGATGCTGACAGAAATGCGGGCCGACTACAACCGCCATCATTTCGTGCGGGATGAGGAATTTAACCGCTTGTGCAAAGAGACTAATCTTACGGGAGAGGCGCGGCAGGCATTTGTGGATTATTTAGAGAGATCCTGCGTTTCGGAGTTTTCGGGGTTTCTGTTATTTAAGGAATTGTCGCGCAAATTGAAGGATCGCAGCCCCCTGTTAGCTGAGATGTTTAGTCTGATGGCACGGGATGAAGCTCGCCATGCTGGATTTTTGAACAAGGCGATGGGCGATTTTGGCTGTACGATGGATTTGGGCTATTTGACTAAGCACCGGGTTTATACATTTTTCCCGATCGAATGGGTGCTTTACACGGTTTATTTGTCAGAAAAGATTGGCTATTGGCGCTACATCATTATTTATCGCCATCTGGAAAAGCACCCTGAGAACCAGTTTTATCCGCTATTCCGCTACTTTGAGAGTTGGTGTCAGGATGAAAATCGACATGGGGATATTTTTAAGGCTTTGTTGCGATCGCAACCTTCCCTTTGGCAAACTTGGCAATCTCGTTTATGGAGTCGCTTTTTCTTGCTTTCAGTGTTTGCAACTCACACGCTGACAGTGCATGAAAGAACGGGATTTTATGATACCTTGGGGATTGATGCAACAGAGTTTGATGCTCAGGTAATTCGCAAAACTAATGAAACTTCTGCCCGTGCTTTTCCCTCTATTTTGAATACAGATCATCCAGAGTTTTTCGAGCGGCTGCACAAGTGTTCGGATTTGAATTTGAAAATGTCAGAAATCAATCAAAGTTCTCAGCCGAAGTGGTTAAAAGTGCTGCGTAAGTTGCCATTACAATTGTCGATTGTTGGGCATCTGTTACGGCTTTATTTGATTAAGCCGATCGATGCAGAGGCCACGCGGGGAATGGTGCATTAATTGCCTCTACATGAAACTTGCTCTCGATCGCAGAAAGCAGCCAGGTACTTAAGCTGATGAGGCGGGGTTTTTAACCCCCGCCTCATTGGAAGTTCGAGCTTAAAGTTAATAACAATGGAGAAAAGGTAACATCCTCTACCGAGAATAAACCGTTCCATCAGGCATAATCGCTCCTTCTAAATCCGTATTCGTGAGAATAGTTCTAGTCATATCCGCACCGCGTAAATTAGCTTTGCGTAAAATAGCGCCACTCAAATCAGCATAACTAAGATCGGCTCCTTGTAAACTAGCTTCACTCAAATTAGTGGCTAAAAAGCGCTGCTGTATCGTCTCATTTAGATGAGCGCGACAAAGCTTTGCACCATCCAAATTTGCCTGATATAAAAGAGCTCCACTTAAGTTAGAATATGACAAGTCTGCATTAGTCAAAATTGCCTGACCTAGATCGGTAATCTGGTCAGAAGTCGATCGCAAATCTGCTTCAAATAGAATCGCACGCAATAATTTTGCACGCACTAAGTTTGCACCGCTTAAACAGGCTTTCATCAAATTTGCTTCTTCCAAATTGGCATCTGTGAGCTTTGCACCGCTGAGATCCGCTTCTCGTAGCACGGCTCGATACAGATTAGCCTCAGTCAAATCTGTTCCCCACAAAATTGATTCGCTTAAGTCTGTTTCTTGAAAACTAGCTTGAGTAAAATTGGTTTTACCAAGGCGGGATTGGCGCAAGTCGGCGCGATCGAACTCTATACCTTGTAGCTCGGCATTCAACAAGTCAATTTCTTGTAATTTTACCTGATGAAAACTTCGTTTTCCTGTAGAATATTGCTTTAAAACATCATCAACGTTCATATTTATTACCTTTAGCTTGCGATCTGAATAGTAAAATGCGATCGCACTTTCAAGTCTGCACCGAAAAGTCCTCTGGATCGACTCCCCAATTCACCCATTTAATTACCTCTCTTGCAGAATTTATTTCAGGTGGCACTCGCAAAAAATGAGTGTGTCCGGTGCTTGGGCAAGTCATTTTTAACATATTAATCGGCTCAAAATCAAGATTTTTATCAATTCTTAATAATGTGTATTCGTGCCATGTATCTAATTCAACAGCTTCTAATTCTTGACAAATTCGACTGTAACCTATTCCCTGAATTAGCACTCGCCTAAGTTCGGCATTTTCTTCTTCTAAAAGCCATTGAGATTGCCATTGGTGAGGGTGCAGTTTTCCGTATTTATCAGGTAAGGTGACTCCGTGATAAGAGTAGAGGCTGTATCCGTCTGCAAATTGGATGGCGGGTGTACCTTCGGCGTGGAGGCGGTGTTGGTTGTCGAAGGAGAGGATGCGAGGGCGAGCGCAGACACCACAAACATATTCAAAAGGGAAAATCCACCCACAATTATTGACTAACAATTGAAGCGCTTCCCATTTTATTGCGTTGTGAACACAATTTAAGACAGTAATACAAAAATCAAACCAATTGCTATCACTTACTCTATAAGCATTTTCAATAGATCTACCAATATTGTATAGTTGGCTTTCCTCTTGAGGAGCAAATTGATCCCACAGTTGATGCCATAGTTGATTTTGTAGTTGTTTTTGTAATTGATAACGCTGTTGAAGCTCTAGTTGGTTTCGCAATTCTCCAAAAAGTTCAAATCCCCTTTGAGACCAAGGTCGAATTTTCAATTGCCTTAAAGCTGCATTTGGGCTATCAAAAAAAACAATTTCTGGCTCTTTTATCCCAATTGCAGTATAAGCAAAATTTACCGCTTTTGCCGCTTTCTCGCGATTTATGGGCTCAGTGGAAAACGCGATTCGCCGCCATTTTTCTTGATATACTGGAATTAATGCTTCTTGTTCAGGAGTTAGTTTATCAATTTTAGTTTCTGACATGGAGAGATACCCTAGTCTGAAGATATCATTGATAGAAGTTTACCATAAATATACCCCTTTAAGTATCGCTTAAAAGACTTGTAGCCCTCAACAAAGCAACAGCTCCTTCCTCCTCCAAAGGTCGCGAGAAAAAGTACCCCTGATAGGAATGACATCCCAAAGCACGGAGCATGATTAGTTGCTCTTCCGTCTCCACTCCTTCCGCAATTACTTCTAATTCCAAAGAACTTGCTAGATTTAAAATTGCCCCTACCAAAGCCAATTTTTTCCCTCCTTCCTCCATACAATTAACAAAAGAGCGGTCAATCTTGAGAGTATCAATCGGCAGTAATTGTAAATAAGATAAATTTGAATATCCCGTCCCAAAGTCATCCAAGCAAACCCTAAATTGGCGAGTTTTCAATAGCTCTAGTACGTCAGCCGCCGCCTCAGCATTCTCCATTAAAACACTCTCAGTAATCTCTAACTTCAAAAATTCGCCCTTCAAATTATGCACTCGTAGAAGCGAGTCTAATAGCGGTAACAAATTAGGAGCAAATAACTGAAGACCAGATAAATTCACACTCATATTTAAAGGCAAATAATTAGGAAATTCTAACTTCCATTTACTTAAACAAGCCACTGCTTCCGACAGTATCCACTCCCCTAATGCCACAATCAAACCCGTTCTTTCCGCTACAGGAATAAACTCGCTCGGAGGAACTAACCCGCGTGAAGGATGTCGCCATCTTACCAAAGCTTCAAATCCTACTATCCGACCTGTCGCAAAAGAGACTATTGGCTGATAATTAAGATAAAACTGTTGTAAATTAATGGCGTTTTGCAAGTCAGTTTCTAACTGAAGTTGTTTTAAAGCTCGCGACTGCATATCAACATTAAATACAACGGCACTACCAGCACCCCGAACAAAAGCCTCATGGGTAGCCGCGTCAGCCGCCCGCAGCAAATCTTCCGCATCTTCTGTATCAATTGCACTTAAAGCAATGCCAATACTAATACTAGAAAAAACCGCAGTTCCATTCAAATTAGATGGCCTTTCTAAAGATTGGCGGATGCGTTCTGCTGCATCTAAAGCTAACTGAGAATTAGTAATATTTGCTAGCCAAATCGCAAAGGTATTTTCTCCCACTCTTGCGATTAGATTCGCATTCAGAACACAAGCCTCTAAACGTCGCGCTACTTCTACTAGCAACTGCTCTCCTCTAGAATGACCTAAGCCATATTTAACAATTTGATAGCGGTTAAGAGCTAGAAATAAAATAGCTTCTAGATGACCAGATTCTACGATAGTATTTATACCGCTACGCATCTCCTTTAAAAGCAAATTACGGTTAGGCAAACCCGTCAGCTCGTCGTAAAATGCTTGGTAGCGAATTTGTTCATTGGCTGTAGTAAGTTGCCGCTCTTTTTCCCTAGCAAGTCGCACAAACTCTAAAGTTTTATTAATGGTAATTTTTAAGTCATCAAAATCAATCGGCTTCGTTAAAAAATCAAAAGCACCCCGATTCATAGCTGTCCTAATATTTGGCATATCCCCGTAAGCTGAAACTACTACAGCTTTGAGCGTCGGGTCAATAGCTGGCAGGTTCTCTAGCAAAGTTAAACCGTCCATTTCGGGCATACTAATATCTGTTAGCACCAAGTCAAAGGAGCCATTAGCTTGCAGTTTATCTAAAGCTTGGACTCCATTAGTTGCAAAATCAAACTCAAATTCTTGAGTGCTGATTTGATGCCGAAATAGCTGAAGGATTACATATTCTAAAAGTGGTTCGTCATCAATTACTAAGATTTTAGCTGTCATGGAATTGCTCTTGTTAGCAAGTAGCTAGGAGTTTCATTCTCTTGTAGGGGCAATCCCCCTGTGGTTGCTTCGTAAGTAAATTTGGGGCAGGCATGGAGGCACTGCTTCTACAGAAAACTCATCATTTTCAGTCCTTACGCAGAGAAATCGGGTTTCTCTGAAAAATTGAAGATTCTCACTAGATATCTGCGAAGAAACCTGGTTTCTGCCCTTGACGTGCGTAAGTCCTGATTCTATCAGTTCCCAGCCCTTAAGTGGGAATTTCAATAATAAATTCAGTTCCGTCGCCAGGTGCAGAGTTACAACTGAGCCATCCCCCGTGTTTTTCTTCAATAATAGACCGTGAAATTGACAATCCCAATCCCGTCCCTTTACCCACAGATTTTGTAGTAAATAAGTGGTTAAATACCCGCTGTTTTACCTCTTCTGTCATTCCCATCCCGTTGTCAGCAATAGAAATTATAACATGAGAAGTGGAATTATCCTCGATCATCTTTTCGCTCTCATCGGTAAGGAAAGTGCGAATCGTAATTTTATTAGGATTCGCCTTAATTTCATCGCGACTTCGCTCTATATTCCATTCTTCCAATGCGTCAATGGCATTAGCAATGATATTCAAAAATACCTGATTTAGCTGTCCGGGATAACACTCTAATGGTGGAATTTCTCCATAGTCTTTGATCACTTGAATTTCGGGTTTGTGATCGTTTGCTTTGAGTCGATGTCTCAAAATTAATAAGCTACTATCAATTCCTTCATGGATATTGAAACGAACTTTAGATGTACTATCTGCCCGCGAAAAAGTTCTCAGAGAAATGCTGATGCCCCGAATGCGCTCAGTCCCTTCTTTCATAGAATTGAGCAATTGCGGCAAGTCTTCTAAGATAAAAGGAAGGTCAAGAGCTTCAATTTGAGTTTTGATTTCTGGATTATTTATGGAGCTGTATTTTTGATAAATGTTGAGGGCAGTTATCAATTCTTGAAAGTAGTTTTCGGCGTGTTCAACGTTTCCTAAAATGAAGCTAATGGGATTGTTAATTTCGTGGGCAACTCCGGCAACTAACTGGCCGACGGAAGCCATTTTTTCGTTTTGAATGAGTTGGGTTTGCGCCTGTTGGAGTTCTGTTAAATTTTGTCTGACTTGTGTAACTGCTTCTAAGGCTCTTTGGATAGTGATTTCCATATCTTGAAAATCAATAGGTTTTGTCAAAAAGTCAAAGGCTCCCCGGTTCATGGCAGTTCTTATGTTTTGCATATCTCCATAGGCGGAGATGACGACTGCTTTTAATGTATTATCGATTTCTGAGAGTTTTTCTAGTAAAGTTAGCCCATCCATTTCGGGCATATTAATATCTGTTAGCACTAAATCGAAGGGTGGAGATTCTGCAATTTTTTCTAAGGCTTCTCTGCCATTGTGAGCAAAAACAAATTCAATTTCTTTGACCCTAATTTTTTGCCGGAATCTTTGTTGAATGACGTATTCTAAAAGTTGTTCATCATCGACGACTAGGATTTTGGCTGTCATGGGGAGCTATCCTGTATCCTCTGGTAAAAATAACTAGGGTCATTAGCTTACTATAGCGGGTTGTTTAAAATTTGTAAAGGATTAAATTAGATGTGATGTTTTAAAACCTATAAGCTGTGGCGGCATTTAAATTGTCTGTCAAAAAAAATCAAAGTCTTGTGGGGAGTAGAGGTTGGGCCAGAAAGCCCGCAGAGAATATACAATTTAAATGCGCGACAGCTTATCATGCACTAAAAATTATTTAACTTTTGGGCAAAGTAATGATAAATTCGGTGTAATTTTCAGGTTCAGTTTGCACTTCCAAATTGCCTCGGTGTTGTCCAACAATGATATCGTGAGTGATGGATAAACCTAAACCTGTTCCCTGTCCGGGAGGCTTGGTAGTGAAGAAAGGGAGGAATATTTTTTGTTGATTTTCCTTGGGAATGCCGATGCCATTATCACGAATGCGAATTTCTATTGCAGTGCCTAGATTTTTAGTGGTAATAGAAACAGTGGGAGTGAAATCTGAAGTCATTTTAAACTGTTTAATATGCGAGGCATAACAAGCATTATCGATGATGTTAATTAAGGCGCGGCTGAGGTCAGAAAAGGCGACATCTAGTTCTTCAATTGATTTGTCATAGTCGGTTTCAATGGTAAGATTAAAGGTTTTATCTTTGGCACGAATGCTGTGGTAAGCTAATTGTAGGGCTTGAGCGACGAGGGCGTTGATGTCAGTTTTTTGGCGGTTACTGCCGTCGCTGCGAGCGTGCAAGAGCATACTTTGAATAATGCTGTTAGCGCGTTGCCCTTGTTCGTTAATTTCTGATACGTTGCGCTTAAGATAAGTCAGGTTTTCATTAATTAATTCCAGGGATTCTGAGTCTAAATTGTGGGATTGGCGGTCTATTTGTTCTGCGATTTCAGATGTTAAGTCTTCTGAGAGAGTAGCAAGAGAAGTGACGAAGTTGAGGGGGTTGCGAATTTCGTGGGCAACACCTGCGGTGAGGGCTCCAAGGGAGGCGAGTTTTTCTGAGGCTACTATTTGTTTTTGAGCTGTTTTTAATTCAGCAGTTCGTTCTTCAACTTTCTGTTCCAGGGTTTCCGAATATGCTGCAAGTTGTTGGTTAGCTTGTTCTAAATTTTGATTGAGCTGATTGACTTCTGCATAAAGTTTGGCATTGGTAATGGCAATTGCAGCTTGTCCCGATAGCATTTGTAAGACTGTGAGTCTGTCAGCGGTAAAGGCAACGGTTGTCAAGTTATTTTCGAGATAGATAATCCCTGTAAGTTGACCTTGATTGAGCAGGGGCGTACACAAGATTGATTTGGGCTGATTTTGTTGAATGTAGGGGTCTTTTTTGAAGATTCCTTCGTGGCTGGCATCGTTTAAAACTACTGTTTCTTTAGTACGGGCAACATAGTTGATAATCGCGGCTGGAACTGCATTTCCTAGTAAAGGAATAGAAGTATTTTCCTCTTCTGGTTGTTGAGGATTGGTCAATACATTGAGGTCGTTACCTTCCACGATACCGTTGGCTGAAATCACCCACTGATTCTCACTTTGGTTAGATGAAAAAGTTGGTTTGGTGAGCAATGACCCGCGAGTAGCGCCAGCATTTTCTATGAGAATGGTCATTAATTTACCTAGCAGTTCGCTGAGAACAATTTCCCCAGATAACGCCTGCGCTGCTTTCATAATTGTACCCAGGTCAAGTGATGTTGA
>NZ_CACA01000022.1:0-5778 GCF_000180455.1 Kamptonema sp. PCC 6506 | reverse complement strand
TCACAATGCTTTAACTATCAGAACTCGTGAAGCTTTCCCGCAAAATTATACAGAAACTTTATTTAATTTAGGTAATCTTTACCGCAGTAACCAGCAATGGCAACTCGCTTATGATACCTACGCCCCCGCGATTGAAACCGTAGAAATTTTACGGGGTGAGATTCAATCAATTCAATCGGGAGATGAAATCAAACAGAAATTAGCTGAAGAATGGAATCAACTCTATTTGGGCATGGTAGAAGCTTGCATCCAACTACAACGCTACACCGAAGCTGTGGAATTTGCCGAACGTTCCAAGGGACAAAACTTAATCGAGTTGCTATCAGTAAAAGATTTGTATCCCAAAGGAGAAATCCCCGCCGCAGTGCGCCAAGAATTGCAACAGTTAAGACTGAGAATTGCTGAGGAAAATCAACGCCTAAAACAAGCTGAGGAAAAAAACTATGACTTCATCAACCAACTCCGCCAAGATTTAGCGGCAAAATATCCCTATACACCTCTCAAATTTGGGGAAATCAAGCAGTTAGCCGATGAAAAAACAGCTATTGTTGAATGGTACATTTTAGGCAGTAGCTTTTGTGTCTTCATTATCACTAATGACAACCCCCAACCACAGATTTTATCATTTCCTGAGTCGGATTTAGATAAATTAATTGATTGGACTAGGGAATATTTAGGAGATTACTATCGTAACCGCGAACAATGGCAAAATAGCCTAGAAACCAAACTCGCAAACCTAGCCCAAATTCTCCACATTGATGAAATTGTCAATGCCATTCCCCAAACCTGCGATCAATTAATCCTAATTCCCCACCGCTACCTGCACCTCTTCCCTATCCACGCCTTACCTGTTAGTAAGGAAACTTGGCAACGCTTTCACCTCAATAACCAAAACTGTCCTCTAAATCCTTATTTCATTGACTGTTTCGATGACGGAGTTCGGTATGCCGCCAGTTGTCAATTACTCCACAAAGTCCAACAACAACCACCGCGACTATTCGATAGTTTATTCGCCATCAAAACCCCCACAAAAGATTTGTATGAGGGTAATGGAGATTATGGAGTTGTTAATGCAATCAAACAACAATTTGAAGCGCCGATAGTTTTCAAGAAAAAAGAGGCTAAAATATCGGCTTTACTAAGCCTCGATCTCTCAGGGAAAACAGAGGCAAATCCCCAACTCGAAACAACCAACAGTTTATTTTTCTACTGTCATGGTTTCTTCGATCCTAACTCACCCTTAAATTCAGGCTTACAGTTAGCCGATGGCAACCTCACCCTCGCCGATATTATCGCTCACTTTGACCTAAAAAATTGCCGACTTGTCACCATGTCCGCCTGCGAAACAAGTTTTACCGACTTCAACAGTAATAGTGACGAATACATCGGTTTACCCAGTGGTTTCATGTTAGCAGGAAGCCATAATATTATCGGTAGTTTATGGACAGTAAGCGCCTTTGCTACTTCCCTACTGATGACCAAATTCTACGAAGAACTTAAACAATCTAATAACATCGCTCTTGCCCTCAATCAGTCGCAAAAGTGGCTCCGAGATGTTACAATCAAAGGACTACTAGATTGGCTCCCCAACTCTAAACTAGAGGATGTCTGGCAAGAAGAGCTAGAAACGACCCTCAAAAAATGGGAAAAAGAGCTAGGTGCTGATTCTCAACCCTTCAATTCACCTTGTTATTGGGCAGCTTTCTGTGCTATCGGCAAAGGAGTTTAATCATGGTTTATCAAAAAAGAGTTAATTGTTTTATCGAAGTTCTAAAAAACCAAAGCGATCTTTTTACTGAAAAAGACCGGATTGAATTGGCAGAAATAATCAATCAAATACCAGAAGATGATGATGAAACAATTTGGCAAGCAATTTCCCATTGGCTCCAATTGCATCCTAATGTTAAAGAAGCCCACAACATCAACTTAAAAAATACAGAATCCTCCCCCCTCCCAGACAAACATCTCGGTCCAGGTGGTTCCAAACCCGAAAAAAGTCCAGATAAACCCACTGGAGAGCCTACGGTTCTGCAAAAATTGAAAAACGAAATTAATCCACACAACCCCCTCGATCCACCCAAACAATCACCCTAATTTCCCTTTTTAACTAATGGAAGAAATCTTAGAACTGAAACAGCTTTTACTCCAAGGCGATATTAAAGGCGCTCTAGTAATTGCCGAAGAAATTGCCGAAATGAGCAAAAAAGACATCATCAATAACATTTACAGTTTTGCAGTAGTTTTGCTATTGCATCTAATCAAACAAAAAGTAGAAAACCGGACAACCCGCTCTTGGGATACTTCAATTAGAAACTCAGTTAGAAACATAAAGCGACTCAATAAACGTCTCAAATCTAACGGAGTCTATCTGAATTTAGAAGAATTAGAAGAGACTCTCATTGAAGCCTATTCTTCTGCTCTTGATGGCGCTGCTTTAGAAATTCTTGAAGGCATTTATGAAGCGCGACAACTAAAAACAATGGTTAAAGAAGACGATATTATCGCTAGTGCTTTAGCTTTGATTGCTTCTACCGAATCAACCGAAAACTCTCAATAAATTAGCTATGAAAAATGGTACAATTAGCCTCTATGCTTTTCACCTCGCTCGTACTTTCAACGATCCACCCGATCTAGCTAGTGAAGAGAAAGCTAAATCTTTTGGGAAAGAAGTCCAAGACAGATTAACTCAACAAATTGGCCCAAATGAACTAACAACCCTGCTACTTCACGATACCTATTTTACCGATTTAACTTTCTTTTACTCAGAAACAGATTTGACACCTGAAAAAATCGCTGCATTTTTACCTCAAAATATTAATGCTTCGATCGGTCAAACGATATTTATTTGTGACGAAGTTACCCATGAAACGGAAGCTAACCGAGATTCAGCGGATAGCTATGTGAGAAATTTCTTAAAAAACACCGAGTATGAAAATGATAAAATCACTACATCCGATGGAAGCAATTTATTAGGTATTCCTCTATTTGAATACTTTTGTCAAAGTACCGCTGAAAAAGCACCAGTCTGTCATATTCTAGTCTTGCTAAATTATCAGGATAAAAATGAAATTCTAAAGAAATTGACAGAACACTATGAAGATATAGTCGATTTACTCTGTAGCTACCATAAAATAAAGTTTGTTTATCAACAAGCCGAAGTTAGCTATCAAGATGCTCTGACAGTTTCTCAGCAAATAGAGCAAAAAATTACTGAATTTGTAGGTTATGTTGCAGATAAAAATAATAACTTAGATAAATTTAGTAATATGTTAGATGAATTGCCATCGTTAGCTCTGAAGCATTCTATTTACTGTGGGGAATTAGAAAGTTATGTGACTACTATTGAAATCAATCATCAAAACTATAAAACTTTCCTCCAAAAACTATTAAGCGCAGGTTCTAAACTAGACTCATGGCAAAAATTTAGCGATCGCACAGGAGACACTTTGATCAAACAAATCCAGTGCTGGCTCAACTACATGAGTCCTCGCAAAGAACTAGCACAACAACTCACTGCATCTATTCGTGGTATTGTAGAGATCGAACAAGCAAAGAGCGATCGCGAATTAGAAAATACCATTCAAGCAGTTGGTACTGGTATTGGTGTAGGAATTGGCTTTGCCGGCATCTTAGCCAGCAGCTACGAGTTGATCGAAAAACCTTGGGATTTTCCCTCTCCCCAACATCCTCTGCTTTGGCCGCATCCCTTCATTATTGCCATTACAGTTAGTTGTTTATTCGGTGGAGGCTTGGGATGGCTGGCTTGGCGGATTACTACTGGTAAAATGCTAAAAGCATCATCCTCTACTAACCAAATACGGGGATCTGTGCAGACAAGTTTATCTAGTTCTCAAAGTCCAGAAGTAGCGATTTCTCAGCAACCGGAACAAGTGCGATCGCTAACTTCTGATGATACAAAAATCACTTAAAAAATAAGTATCTGCACCCAATAACCAAGAGAAATCCACCATAAAGCTTCTTCATCATTTCACTACTAATATAAGGCTGATTCGCAAACAGAGCACCGAAAAAATTCCCAATAACTAAACCAATAGCAATAAAAACAGCGTGTTTAATATTCAAATTGCCATTGCGATAGTAGACCATCGCGGCTAAAATCCCAATAGGGAAAATTTGAGCAGCAATAGAAGTACCCGTTGCAAATTTCTGATCCATCCCCATTAATAATACCATTGCGGGCACCATAATTGCGCCGCCACCGATGCCGAACATCCCGCCGGCAACGCCAGCAGCTAAGCCAATTAATAAGAGTTGAACGATTGTAGATGACATGATGATTTGTTAGTAGTTATTCTGACTGAACAGGGAAAAAGTAATTAACTAAAATGGTAAACTGTTAGGTGGTAAAATAGACTTTTGTAGCATACCGTGAACTCCTTTATGGGGGCTATTTACAACTTGGGTGATCCGAAAGTTGACAGCAATGGAACACAAAACATAAGCTTCTTCTGCACTCATACCGATAAATTCTTCGAGAAAATCAATCATTTGTTTGAGTGCTAATTCAAAGGCTGCATCTAAGGTTTCAGCAAATCCCATTGTAATAATATCATTAGCTGTTTCTGCTAGGGGAGAAGTTAGCTTTAAGTCTTTACGAATTTTAATCTGTATAGTACCATTCATAGAAGTTTCAATAGCAGTGACATCTATCTCGCCGTCTCCTTGGGCGGAGTGTCCATCGCCGATGGAAAATAATGCACCAGGTACAAAAACTGGTAAGAATATTCGCGATCCTGGTTGCAGTTCCCGGTTGTCCATATTGCCGCCGTAATTTCCCGGCGGGATGGAGGAACGGTTATTTTCTGCTGTAGCAACGCCCAGAATGCCGAAGAAGGGATGCAGGGGGATATTGACTTGGAATTTGAGATTTTGGCTGTCAGATTTGGTGATGGGAAAATGAGCTACATTTTTATCTAAATCTAAGGTAAGAAAACGCAATCTTGGTTCTATGAATTCTTGGGGTAAGGCTCCCCATCCGGGCCGAATTGCATTGAATCCTATTGGTAAACTAGGGTAAATTTTTTCTAATTTGATTTCTAAAACGTCTCCCGGTTCTGCATTGTTAACATAAATAGGGCCTGTGAGCAAGTGGGGGCCGGGGCCGACTTTGCGATCGCGCGGCAAATTTTCACAAATATCTAGGAATTCCGGGGTGAGAAATTCGGAAGGGGCGCGATCGTAGACGTAGAAGCCGGAATAAGTTTCTACATCAATGCGATCGCCTGACTCAATTGTTAATGCTGGTTCCAATTCACAGGAGAAGCCGCCAAGATGTACGGTTTTGCAGTTAGCTTTGAGAAGGTGATGTGTCATTTTTTTTAATTGTTAGCGGTTAACTGTTAACGGTTAACTGTTAACGGTTAATTGTTAGCGGTTAACTGTTAACGGTTAACTGTTAAAGGTAATTGAAACTACTCGGCTAGAAGAGTGGTAATGAAATCTCGGACGCGATCGAGGTGACTTTTCAACTCGCTCGAAAGTTCGTTTGCTCCTACAAGGGATTGCGATCGCCCCAGTTGTTCCAGTTGAGCCGCGACATCTAAGAGCGATCGCGCCCCCAAATTAGCTGAAGCACCTTTAATCCTATGCGATCGCTGCTCGACAGCAAGAAAATCATTAGCCGCGATCGCTCTCTCTAAATCAGCCAAGTCTGTCTCAGAAGTCTTGAGAAACGCCTCTAAAAGCCGCCTTTGCAAATCCGCCTTCCCTAGAGAGAATTTTTGCAACTGGCCGATGTCTATGGGAGAGGGTGGAGGA
>NZ_CACA01000023.1:0-21794 GCF_000180455.1 Kamptonema sp. PCC 6506 | reverse complement strand
TAGAACGCCGAACCAACCGATGTAAATCCGGTTGTCGGTGGATGTTACCCACTCGCAGAAGCGCTCCCAGACGTTAGCGCTTTCGCGCTGTTGTAAGGTAGTTGTCATGTGCTTATGATTGCTTTATGTATTTTTCAAGGTTCGGTGGGGCTTTTGTTCCCCGATGAATATTAGATTAGCGCTTTTATTTCGGTTTGTAAAGCCTTTTTAAGTACAGTGTTGCTGATGAGACAGATAAGTATAGCTAATCTGGGGGCGGCCGGAGGTAACAGATAACAGACTGCATTATGCTTGTAACATCAAGGCGGGTAAGGAAGCTGTGGGCTTTAAATATTGGAAATACTGGCGAAACTACCCCTTGTATCTACAGAACTAAAAATTAGATAAAAACGAAAAAGTCGCTAATTTAACAAGGTGGTTAATTTGTCAATGAGCTTTTTTACTTATTTTTAAGCTTTATCATTTTTACTCACGAATAACTGTAACGATTTTTACCAATTTATATTTTCTTCAGAATATCAAGTTAGCTTAGGTATAGAGATTAAATTTACCTACATACCCCGCAGGAGGGTTGCTATGGTTACAACATCGCTACGACCAAAAGAATCTCCCTCGCCCGCTTACATCTGTCCTATGGATCGGAGTTGCACTTACCTGCAACTGGCGGGTAACTTATTGCAAATAGATCCAGGCTTGCTGATAATTCTCGAACAGCCTCGGAAAGTAGTTACTGTCTCCATTCCCGTGAAACTAGACAGCGGTGAAGTGCAAGTTTTGGCGGGCCACCGCGTACAGCACTCCAATGTCCTTGGCCCTTACAAAGGTGGGACTCGCTACCATCCCTCTGTTACTCTGCAAGAAGTATCTGCTCTAGCGATGTTGATGACCTGGAAATGTGCTTTATTGGGCATTCCCTACGGTGGTGCTAAGGGCGGAATTGCGATCGATCCTTCTCACTACAGTGTTGGTGAGTTAGAGCGCATTACCCGCCGTTACACTACTGAATTGATTAAAGATATTGGCCCCGCCGTTGATATTCCCGCCCCTGATATGGGCACTAGCTCTCGCGAAATGGCTTGGATGATGGACACTTATTCTATGAATGTGGGTCATGCAGTGCCGGGGGTGGTAACGGGCAAACCCTTGTCTATTGGCGGTTCTAAGGGTCGCGAAATGGCAACGGGACGCGGTGTGATGATTACTGTCCGCGAGGCGCTGCTGGAACAGGGTCAGACTTTGGCGGGAGCGCGAGTCGCGATTCAAGGGTTCGGGAATGTGGGTAGCTCGGCTGCTTTACTCATGCACGAAGAGGGGGCTAAGATTTTAGCAGTCTCGGATGTGAACGGCGGACTATTTGCTCCTGAAGGTTTAGATATCCCTGCTGTGAAACTGTATGCTCAACAAAATAACCGCAGTATTGTGGGTTTTCCTGGTGGGGTGGCGGTAAGTAATGCTGAATTGTTGACTCTGCCTTGCGATGTGCTGATTCCCGCAGCTTTGGAAGACCAAATTACTGAGGAAAACTGCGATCGCATCCAAGCCAAATTCGTAGCAGAAGCGGCGAATGCTCCTGTTACTTTGATCGCCGATCAGATGTTAGAAGCGCGTGGGATCAAGGTTTTGCCAGATATTTTAACGAATGCTGGCGGAGTCGTAGTCAGTTACTTGGAATGGGTGCAAGGTCAATCCTATGTATTTTGGGACGAGGAACGGGTAAACCGTGAAATGGAAGGGTTGATGGTGCAAGCTTATCACCGAGTCAGCGAACTGGCTAAGGCGCGGGAGGTGTCTTTGCGGTTAGCGGCTTATATGCTAGGCGTTGGCCGCGTGGCTCAAGCGCTGAGCGATCGCGGTCTTTATCCTTGATTTTTTTACCAACTTGCGATCTAGTTTTAATGCTGACGGGGTTATTACCCCGTCAAGGAGTAGATAAAATCAAGGTCATGGCCCTTATACCCTTCTGAAAAATGGTTGCTTATGCTAACAGTTAACCGTTAACATTTAACAGTTAACCGTTAACATTCTAAGGTTCTACTATTACGGGCGTTCCTACTTCTACCTTTTCAAATAAAGCTTGAGCATCTTTATCGTACATTCTGACGCAACCATGAGAAGCAGGTCTGCCGATAGATTCTGGATTAGGTGTTCCGTGAAAACCAATCACATTTTTACCATCAGTCCAAAAGCCAATCCACCTACTTCCTAATGGATTATCTGGGCCTGGAGGAACAACCTCTCCTGTCCAAGGATGTTCCCAACTTGGTTCTCTAATCATTTGCATAACTTTAAAATTGCCTGTAGGAGTTTCCCAACCATCTTTTCCCACAGCCACAGGGAAACTTGTTTGCAACTCATTTTTGCGGTAAACATAAACGCGGCGTTCTCTCAATCTTAGCACTAAACGAACTTCCTGTAAAGGATTAACTGGGGGAGTTTGAAAGGGAGGCAGAAAAGTGTTTTTATCTCCTAGAGGTGGCAATTCTAGTTTCCCGATCGTCCGCGAACTCTGGGGAAGTGATATCTTTTTAGGAGCAGCTTTTTTGGGGATAGAATGATTTGAATTAGTTACTGGAGCAGCCGTCGCTTGTTGTATGCCGATCGTTAACAGGGCTGTACTCAAGCCCATCGCCATTAGCTTCTTAGATAAAGATCCACTATTCGTCATTGCTTGTTTCTCTCACTTCCTCACTAACAGTATTCTACAAGATTAATCTGTTTAAATCCGAAAGTCATTGTTCTTTTTGGGTTTAACCTGTGATTAATCTTGACTTTTGACCCTTGACTTGAAAGGTTTCATTGTTAATATTTCTTCCTCGATCCCTGCCGTCAGTAAGATCCCCCTCTTGGTAGAGTTATTTTCAAATTAGCTACAGTTATAGTCTGAAGAAAGACCGATATCTATGATATCAGTGTACCCTGCGATCGCGTGACCCACTAGCAACAGCCGTTGCCGAGTCTGGGCAAAGAAAGGCACAAGAAAATTATAATTCCTGTGAGTGCGATCGCTCGCGATCGCGAGCCGATTAGGGGGTTTTTCGTAAGTTTCCACAGCAACTCAGGACTGATGTTAGTTAGGGAATTGGGTTCCGCGATCGCAGTTAACTTACCTAACTTACTATCTGCCCAACTGTCAAGATGATGTTGTGGAACTCCTGACGGAGAATAGAGTCTATGAATAGTGGTGAGATAATCTTTACCTAACGATTATCTGAAGTCTGCCATCAGGTGAGTAAAATAGATTAGGTATAAAGGTTAGGGTGGTTTCTTACAATCAAAGCAACCCGATCCAAAAATATAGTCAAAAGTGAGGAAACAATGAGTCTTCAAAAGATTACTTTACTAACAGGTACAGCCCTATCGCTGTTAGTTTCAGTAGGGGTAGTGCATCCAGCAATGGCAAACCCTGAGAGTGAATTAGCTCAAGCAGGCATGAATACAACAGCGAATGTGGAAACAATCACAGGCATTGTGAAAAGCATTGTTGGTGAAGTGGTGACAGTTGATGTTGAGGGCGGTACTTACAGAACTCTGCTAATTGAACGGCGGGTACTGGGAACTATGGGTTTAGTACCGGGAAGTCGTGTCAGAGCAAGTGTAGCTCGCGGCGGTTCTGTGGTGCAAAGTATTGTAGTGATCCCAAATGTGAAGGTGACGGCGAGTACGGCGACTCGTATGACCACTACAACTCGGACTCAGACTCAAACTCAGACAACTCCGGCACCAATGCCAATGCGTCCCGCAGCCCCAATGCGTCCCCCTGCACCTCCAGCTCGGCCTCAAGCGGCTCCTGCTCGTCAGGCACCGATGGCTCCTGCTCCGATGATGCAACCAGCGGCTCCTGTGAGAGGACTTTGGTAAGGTTACGATCGCAGCAACTTTTAATTAACTAACTGATGTCACCGCGTTTTTGCGGTGGCTTCAATGATTTTAGATTTTCGATTTTTCTAAGGCTGGGGGTGTCAAATGCGCTTTTTATTTCTAATTTTGGTGCTGCTGTCGATAACTGCGTGCGATCGCGAAAAGCAGGCGATCGCTCCAGTCAATTCTAGCAATCAAGAATCCCCACAAGCTAGCCCAGTGCTGCAAAATACCTCACCAGTAGCCCAGACAAATGTAACAGCACCGAGCCAGATATTACGCACCGAAACGTTCTCGCCACAGCCAATCCGCATTACAGTTGCTAATTTACCGCAACCCTACGCCACCCAAAGCGCCTCAAAATCCCCTCAAGTAGTACCGCCTAGCCAAGGTGGAGCCTTGCGCGTTCCTCCCGGCTTTACTGTTAACATCTTTGCTAACAATTTAGAGGCTCCTCGGTGGTTAGCACTGACTCCTAGCGGCGATGTTTTGGTGACTGAAACCCGGCAAAACCGGATTCGCCTGTTGCGGGATACCAACGGCGACGGCGTTGCGGATGTGCGCGAAACCTTTGCTACTAGGGCAAATGGGTTAAATATTCCCTTTGGGATGGCCTTTAGCGATCGCTATTTTTTCCTCGGTAATAGCGCCGAAGTCCGCAGATTTCCCTACAATCAAGGCCAGCAACAACTAACTGGAACTGGTGAAAAAATTGCTGACTTACCGGGAGGTGGTTATAACCAACACTGGACGCGAAATGTTGTCACCTCCCCAGATAAAAATCAGCTTTATGTCTCCATTGGTTCGGCATCAAATGCCAGTGTAGAAGAGTTACCCAGAGCCTCAGTACAGGTGATGAATTTAGACGGTCAGAATCAAAAAACCTTTGCTTATGGGTTACGAAATCCCGTAGGATTAGATTTTCATCCGCAAACTGGAGAACTTTACACCACAGTTAACGAACGCGATGGTTTAGGGGACGATTTAGTACCCGATTACTTGACACGAATTCAGCAAGGTCAGTTTTACGGTTGGCCTTATGCTTATTTTACAGCGAATCGTTTAGATCCGCGCCACGCGCAAAATGGCATCAGCGATCGCCCAGATTTAGCTGCTAAGACTCTTATCCCAGACGTACTTTTTCAAGCGCATTCAGCAGCTTTAGGACTTCAGTTTTATGATGGGAAAACATTTCCTGAAAAATATCGGAATGGAGCCTTTGTAGCGTTTCGCGGCAGTTGGAACCGTAACGCTGGAACGGGATACAAAATTGTGTTTGTACCATTTAATAACGTTGGTCGTCCCCAAAATTATTATGAAGATTTTTTGAAGGGGTTTCTGATCGAGCCATCAGGGCCTAAAACTTGGGGTCGTCCTGTTGGTTTGCTAGTTTTACCTGATGGGAGTTTGTTGTTTACTGAAGAAGGTAATAACATAATTTATCGCGTGCAGTATCGGGGATAATTGTTAGTTGTTAGTTGTTAGTTGGGAAAAATTTATTCGTCTCTCCCTAACTTCTTCCTTCTTCCTTCTTCCTTCTTCCTTCTCCCTTCTTCCTTGATTCTAAAAACCAGAACCAGGCTGTTTTATAAACTCAGCTTCCTCTGGCGTTGTCTCCCTTCCAAGAATTTGATTTCGATGGGGAAATCTACCAAACTTCTCAATTATTTCTAAATGACGAATGGCATAATCAATAGGTGATTTACTCTCAGCATCTCCGCTAAGTTGGTAAAATAATTCAACTGCTTTTCGCTGATGTTCCAAATTTTCGCTATGTTCAAAAGGCAGGTAAATAAACCACCTTTGTACAGACAAAAAGGTGCTATCGAACTTGTTATCGACAGCGTATTGAGCAGCAATCAGTGCTTTACTATCAGTGGCAAAGGCTTGAGGTTTTCCACGAAATAAATTCCGAGGGAATTGATCTAGTAATATGATTAATGCTAAGCAACTTTCTGGGGATTTTTGCCAAGAGTCAAGTTTACCTGATGCGGCTAATTCATAGTCTGAGAAAAAGCGCGATCGTACTTCCTCGTCAAAAGCTGTATCTTTTGTAAACCATTCTTTTTTAGGTTGGCCATAGTTGGGAGAGTCAGATTGACCAAACCAGAAAGTTAAAACTCGATCGACTTGCAATCTTGATTCTAATTGATTATTCATTGTAATTTCAATTAAAACCTATTTTTTAGAATTAAACTTTTGTTTAGCTTGCTCGTAAACTTCAACATTAATTTGAGTTATCCCCAATTCTTGAGCAAATTTCTCAATCTTTTTACGAGCAGCCGGTCGGACGAAAAAGGGAATTTCCTTGAGCCTTGCCTCAGCTTCTGCTGTCCATTCTAGTGGTATACTCATTATCCAATTACTCCTGATTTTAAGTACAATTGCTATAAATTCATAGTTTACAGCATAAAGGGCTTAATGGCAAAATCCCCCAGCGTAACTGTAAAACTCTGTTGCTCTTTAGTAGCCGCAAAATTAATAATAACTTCACAGGCAACTGCAACAGTCAGCATCACCAAGTTTCTCGCTAAAGGGTAATCGCAAACATCATCATTTGCTGGTGAAGGAACGCGATAGCCTTGATTCCAAATCACCTCAGCATAATCACTAGCTAAACCGACATGGAGACAGGGAATACTCCTACTCGCACAGCAATCTTTAACAGCTTGCCGACCTATGCTATTATCAAAAGTATCAACTACTAATGCACTATTGGCAAGTAGTACAGCGGCATTTGCTGCTGTTAGTTCTTTCGACTGTGGATCGACCTTAACTCCTAGAGCGCGGTAGAGGTTATTGGCGATAATTTTTGCTTTGAATGCGCCCACATCTGAACGATAATAGGGTTGGGTAGATAAGTTACGTTCCTCGATGCGATCGCGGTCAATTACCTTTAAGTTTTCAAAGCCAGAACGTGCCAAGTTCTCAGTAATATTAGCACCCAAAGCACCAGCGCCACATACCGTTACTGGCAACTTTTTCAACAGTGACATTACTGCTGGTGTTCGATACAGTTGTTCGTGAAATAAAGTTGACATAATTGGTAATTGGTAATTGGTAATAGCTAATTGCGAATGGCTAATTGCTAACTTATCTAGCTTCGACAACTCCAACTAATGATTGTAAATCAAAGTTGCTGTCTAGTCCGCTTAGACAAATGCCAGCACTAACTACAGTCAGGTCATTTTTGGCGATCGCGCTGGTGTGGCGATCGCCATTTCCACCAGTCCACTCGATCAGCCAATAGTCGTCGCGATCGCGAAACTCTCGCAACTCTCCCCCACCCATTTGTAGCGCCTCCTGTAAGCGCTTTTCATCCCGTCGCTGCTGGAACTTTTGACTAAATTCCTCAGTCTGCTGTGCTACTAACTCGTAGACAGTACGCATCTCCGGTGTCATCCCCTTAAAGCGGACTTCTTGAGGAGAAATCACCTTTTTTAACGCCAATCTTAGTTCCTCAGATGACAGCGGATCGGCGCGGCGATCGATATCCTCGAACCACCACGATTTACCATCCCATCTAGCAATAATTGGCTCAAAAGTAGCGCCTTCAGTTACTAAATGGATGGGAAATGGTTTGGCAACACCAATGCGTTGTCTAGCATCAGATTCATTAACAGGATAAGCCAGCCAAGTTTGTCCTTGCAAAGTGTAAGCTAGTTGCAATCGAATGGGAGCAAGTAGTTGCAAATATTCCGTCAGTTGTGGCAAACTGGGTTCATCAACTACTTGAGCAACTTTTTCATTAACTGGCTGAAAAATACCCCATCCTTCAAAATTACGCGGCTTTGGCTTGAAAGTATAAACAATTCCAGCTACCCTTGTCCGTACCCGTCCCCCGCGAGTGCAAGGCGCGAGAAACTGAGTATCGCACAACTGCGTTTCTTGTGCAGCCAGTTTGCTCAGAAGATTGCGGATATCTGCCACTATATTTACCTCCAAAACTCATTAAATATTTTCCTGAAACTTTAATGGTATAGAAGTTATATGTTATTGAACATTAACACTAAAAACATTTAGTTTTAAGGATGAATTGCAGAATGTAACAATTAAACTATTGCGTTAAGCAGGTTCTTGTGTTAGGTTTGAATTTCAAATCCTAGAAGTAGGACAAAATTATCTTATCCAAAAACAATGCAAAGACATACTATGATGACTCCGAAATTCTTAAAAGTCGCAGTTGCAACCGCAGGTACAGCCTTGAGCTTAGCATCTATTTTTGCTAACCCAGTCAAAGCCGAGGAATACAAATTTACAGTTCAGAACAATACCGATACAGCAATTAGCCAGGTATTCGTATCTGAAGATGGCAAGACTTGGGGATACTTTTCTCTGGAAAGTAACATTGCTCCCAAGAGTGAAGGAGAGATGGTTTGGGGTGAACAGACTAATCACGAAGCTTGCAGCCAGTGGATAAAAGTAGGATTTGAAGATGGGAGTATGTCAGAGGCGGAGAAGTTTGATTTCTGTGCTAATCCTTCTTTAGTTGTTGACTAAGAATTAAGCTGTGATGCAGGTTTAAAACCGAGTGTATAACTCAGGGTGTATCCTCCGCTTTTTGTGTCAAAGAAGGCTGGAGTCAAGTGACTTCAGCTTCTTTGTAGGCAAGTCTATCTTATTTTAGGATAAAGTGAAAACAGACTCACTCTTTTATAAGCTATTTCAGAAGTTCCCCCATAGCTTTTTTGAGCTGATTGGTCAATCTTCTTCTGAGGTTGAAGCTTATCATTTTACCTCAGTAGAAATCAAACAACCGAATTTTACCATCGATGGATTGTTTAAGCCTAGTGATGAGGATAACGACAAACCTATTTACTTTATTGAGGTACAGTTTCAGAAGAAAGACTATTTTTATTGGCGTTTTTTTGCAGAAGTTTTCCTGTATCTGAAGCAAGAAATGCCTACTCAAGATTGGCAGGCTGTGGCTGTGTTTAAAAACCGCAATGTCGATCCCGACTTACCAAGACAATATCGAGGTTTGTTGATGAGCCAGCAGGTGAAAATTATCTATTTGGAGGAGTTAGAAAAAACAGGCGATCGCTCTTTAGCTCTAGGTATGGTACAATTAATTGTAGAGCCAGAAGAAACAGCGGGTGCAGAAGCTCGGCAATTAATTGGAAAGGCGCGGCAGTTGGATGATGAAGACCTTAGCCGCGATGTAGTAGAATTTATTGAGACGGTCATTGTTTATAAGTTTGCTAATTTGAGTCGTCAGGAGATACAAGAAATGCTGGAATTGGGTGATTTGAAGCAGACAAGATTTTATCAAGAAGCCAAAATAGAAGGTAAGGTAGAAACAGTGCCTGTACTTTTGCGACTGGGATTGAGTGTAGAACAAATTGCTCGTGAGTTAGGGTTGGACATTGAATTGGTAAGGCAGGCAGTTCAGGGTTTTTCTGGTGGTGAGATTGAGGAAGGAGAAGATAGGGGAAATTAGCAAAATTGTATTTGCTGATTATTAGTTTAATTCTGATTTTCATCAACTGAATCTATATCGTTTTGAATGACCACCTATTGAGTAGGTGAAAATTATGACTATTTCAATAGCAGCAACACCCTTACCTTTAGCAGTTAATGCTGATGGCGTAGTGCTAGTAGGGGGAACACGAGTAACCCTTGATACGGTTGTATTTTCTTTTAATCGAGGTGCAACTGCTGAGGAAATTTGTTTGGCTTATCCATCTTTGCGTTTAGCAGATGTGTATGCCACAATTGCTTATTATTTGCAGCATCAGGAAGATGTCGAGGCGTATTTGCAGCAGCGGCAAGTATTAGCGAGGGAAGTTCGCAGACAGAATGAGGCTAAATTCAATCCTCAAGGAATTAGAGAACGTTTGTTGTCTCGGAGGGGTGGATAGTGACTCATGCTTCACCTGCTTCAAGTAGTACATTCCCCATTGCCCTCGCTCGCTTGATATTAGTAGTTAAAGCACAAACAATTACAGTCCTGATTTGAGAACTGTTCAATATATCATTTTGAATGACTACATAAGGACGAACATAACCTGGCTCTGAGCCAATTGGCTGTCCTAAATCAATCCAGTAAATATCTCCTTGGTGAATTACCATTCTGTTTCTGCCAATTGTCGCTGATGTTGACGCATTCCCTCTAACATAGCTTGCTCTGACGGATCTAGTCCATCTGCATAGGCTTCATTGATGCTTTTTAGGAGTTCTTGTTGATGATGGCGATGCAAATAGTCTTCCATTGCTAAAATAAACAGTTGATTTTCAGGAATCTGCATCTCATTTGCCAGGATAGATACTTGGTTATAGAGTGAATCGGGGAGGGAAAGATCTGTTTTAATGTTAGCCATGAGTGTTGTAACTGTTTGAGGGGCTATAGTTCTAGTTTAGCTTAAGCGCGATCGCACTGTCTATCCTCAGTTAAAATGTAGTATGATTTTGGGAATCTTACCGATCAAATTATCCTCCCATCCAATGACTACACTCTGATTTCTATAAAACTTAATTAACTATGCCATCTGAAGAACATATCCAATCATCTTATCATGACTTCTTGCATGACTCGGATGGCTGGATTAAGCCGGGTGAGTCGGTTGAATCTTGTGAATCGGGTGAATTTTTTGACAATGTAGAGCTTGCGGTTTTAGAAATATCGCCGACTAAAAATGACTGGTATAAGTCGAAAGAAAAACCTATTCAAGTCTTTATTAGCCAGTATTTATTATCAGTAGGAATAAACAATTCCATTGAAAAAGTTTACAAATATGACGATGTAGTATACAGAGCAGATATTATTTGTCCAGATATTAGCACTGTGATAGAAGTTAAAAAGGTGTTATCCCGTGAGGATATATGGCACGCTAAAAGTCAAGTGAAGACTTATGCAAACAAATATAACATGAGATATTGTTTGGTCATAGGTTTGCCTCCCCGCAGTTTTAACCAACGAAAATCAGTAGAGCAGTTAGCAAAAGAAGAAAAAGAATGGAATTTTGCTGTAATTTTTCTCGATCCTAATAACGAGAAAACTTTGGGATTAGATCAATACTTTAAGCAACTTTCTTCAGTATCTTGGAAAGATTCACTTGATGATATCATAAGAAGGCTCCGAGAGATAGTTTCAGCGTACTGGGAATCATTTTCAAAGACAACAAAACACTTGTTAAAGCCTACTCAAAAACACCGTTACTATCTACCTCCCTCCGATCAGTAAATTTAAAAAAAATGATTAATGGGGCTTGTTTTATTTACCAGCCCCATTATTATCACTTATCATCTCTCACCGGCAAAGCCACATCCAGAATTTCCATCAGCAACTCCAACCGCGAAGGACGAGAAAGCATCGGCACCAAATTCGGCAATGAATAGTAATCACCAGCAAACGTAAAGGTTTCCACCGGCACTTGCTTCTGCTTCAATTGACTCTCAACATAATTAGAATGAGAACCAACTCGCACGATCACTACATTCGGCATTACCCCTAAATCGCGGCAATAAGTAGTATAAGCATCGGCAAATAAAGGTGTAGAATTATCACCTTCATCTGTCACCAAAATAAACTGCTCAACCACCTGCTTTTTCTTCCGCATCACTTCCACAGCGCAACCGCAGCTAGTACCACCATTTGCCTGAAGATGCTTAAAAGCACGCTCCCAGTCCGTCAATTCCTTACCTTTTGCCTCTACAAAATAGGGCATCGTGTCAAAGGCATAGACGAACAAATCGGCATCGGAAATACCAGAAATTAACGCGGCAAGACGCTTACCAACTTCGATTGCATTCGTCATGGAACCTGACTTATCTACTAGCAAACCAGTAGATTTAGCGATTTTACCGCGTCTTTTTACCTGTTCATTTGTCACCGCTTCCAGTTTCGCCGCCGTCGCTGCATCAAATTGAGCGCCATCGCCGGCAACACTAGCTTTAAAAGCAGAAACTCGATCGCTTTTCGCGGCTTGATCCAACTTCCCATCAATCAATTTTTTGACTTCTGGGTGATCCATTGCACCGCGATTTTGAATGGATTTCAAGTTATTAATTACTTCCTGCGGTGACATCGAATCAATTAATGCTACCAATACAGTTGGTGTTAGTTGTTTTACTGCGCCAACTGCGATCGCATAAGGAATCTTGTGCTCGACAATCAACATCGCCTGATCCGCTGGAGTCGCCGCCTTCGCCAACTGCTTGAGTACAAACGCCAGACTGTCCTCTGGCGGATTGTCCTTAAACAGGACAGAATCAGCACGATCGCTTGGTTTAATATGCAAACTCGCATACAAATGCTTCATCGCCTTGCGTCCCCGCATTGCAGCGCGATCGAAAAACTGCGGATTCTTTTCGCGCGATTTCAGATAGCGAGTCACAGCAGTACGCGCCGATCGCGGCACTTTTCCCCGGTGAACCTTCATAAAGTCCACAATCCGTGAAACCTCATAAGGAGGGAACTCTTGTAACATCACAAAACCAGCATCTCTGTGCTCAGTTAAGTTACTTGTTAGCAAATTTCCGACAAAAACTTCCTTATGATCGCGCACGTCGCCATTGTGCTGATACCACACCGCTAAATGACCGTAAAAAATCGGGTCAATTTCCACAATTAACTTGTGAATTTCTGTCACCTTTTCTAATTGGCGGTGAGGTGTAGTTAGCAAACTATTAAGCATTTCTAAACGTAAATCTCGCTCGGCTGTATTCATATTCATAACTATTATCTCCTTTGAATTAATAGAGAATTTTTTAGAGGCATCTGTCGCTCTTCTTTCACTGACATTTTATGCCTTACCCACTTACCCGCCAAGGGTTAAAACCCCTGTCTCATAGCTTAAGTCCTCTGAAGAGGACTACAAAAATCTTTAGTCGGTTTTAACCGACTTTTGCTCTTAGACAGGGGTTTTAACCCCTGGCGCATCTATTAGAAAAAAATTACTTCGCGCAAGTCAAAAAAGCCATTTGTTCATACGCAGGGATTGAACCTGCATAATCTTGAACCTAAATCAAGCGCCTTTTCCAATTTGGCTAGTATGTAAGCTTTCCCAGTTAGGGCGCGAAGTAAAAACCTTAAACCTTGCTAAGTTGCTGCATAATAAACTTAATTTGTTTCTTACTACACTGCTGTTTACTAACAGCATAAACAGGCTTTCCGTATTCCCACCACCCGCGATCGCGAGTCAGATTAGTTTTCAAAACAACATCAGCACCCAAACTCAGAAAAGGAATATCTGCCAGCGTAATTAGATACCAAATATCATCGATCTTACGGTAATGATGGTAGGCATCGATTCTCAAAAAATCTTTCGGTTTTTCAGGAGGCTTGTATGGGATTTTCTTAGCTAAACAGAGAATGCCAGAATCTGGGTGAATATACAGTTTTTCTTGGGAATAACCAATGCGATTTGGCTGGTAATGATAGGCAGAGCTTTTAGGGTAAGGAACCCCATCAATAATCACAACATTTCGTTCTACATAACTCCAAACATGAGAAAGGATATGTTGACCCGATAAAGTAGTGATATCAACCAACTGGGACATTTCTCTATAAACCTCATCCCAGAGTTTCCCTATTTTTGAACGCAGCCAACGGTACAGCGGGCCAAGACAATCAGAAAAGTATTTTGTCTTGTTTCTCGGCTTAATTAAGTAAGGTCTAAGCAGTCCGTCTGTACTTGCTTCTTCAGTAATCTTTGTTAGGTGTTTCTTGTACCCAGTCACCTTTTTTAAGCTGATTCTCCACCCTGAACGAGGGCGCTCAATCACATTTTCACCTAAGCGGTGTTCGCTCATAAATACCCTTAATTTGAGAGTAATACAGCAGAATAAACCGATTGCAAAAATCTATCGATCTCATTAGTCCGCGTAGGCGGACTTTGTTTGTGTAGGCGCGATTTCAATCGCCGGAATATTATTGCAAGAAGCCTAATAATCAAACACCCAAGAAATGCTAAGGCAAAATACTTCGCACAAGTCGAAAAAGCTTTAAGCACGGCTGTTCTTACCAGTTTTACCTGGCAGTGGACACGCAAACCTCATCTAACAAGAGACTTGGAATGCTTCGCTAGGTCGGTCGCCCGAATATCGCTACCTTAGAGCCCTATAGTTAGTAAAGTGTGTAGGCTTTATCGGTTAGGATGCGAAGTGAAACCCTCAATTTTTAACAGAAATAACTGTCAGCGAGTTTTAATCAAAACTTTGCCACCTGCTGCTTCTAGCTTTTGCTTAATATCGCTACAAGAGTTATAGTCTACAGCTTCCTTAACTACCCTTGGCAGCTAGTTCACAAAATTTTTAGCTTCCAACAGTGGCAGATTTGTGATGCTTCTAATTGTCTTGATAACTGCAAGTATTCTATCGGCTGGAACTTCTGATAGAATGACATCAAATTCAGGTTCAATTTCAACATCATTCATCTTTTTATTTTTGGTAAAAACCCAGAATCAACGTCCATTTTTTAAGCAGTTAAAATCACCTCGCGCAAGTTAAGAAAGCCTTGGGTACATATACGGGAGTTGAACCCGTGACCTTTTCTTTAGAGAGAAATGCTCAACCATGAGCTAGTATGTAAGCTTCCTTAGTTGGGGCGCGAAGTGCTGTTTAACTACCTAGTTTTTATCCCGCACAAGTTAAAAAAGCTCTTTAACTGGTGCTCTACCATTTGAGCTACATCGCCAATAATGGCGACGGTAGGATTTGAACCTACAACTTCCCGCTTATGAGGCGTATGTTTGTAAGCTTCATCAGTTAGGATGCGGGATAATTTGATTTGAGATTGTGAATTTCATTCAAAATTGATTGGGTTACTTCGCGCAAGTTAGAAAAGCTTTTTACTTTACTGAGCTACCATCCAAATAATGGAATGGAGAGGAATCGAACCTCTGACCTTTCGATTTAATCGAATGCTCTTGGCCAAGGGTATGTAGGCTTTTGCAATCTGGGCGCGAAGTAAAAATCAATGGAACTTGAAAATAGTGCAATAATTAAGGGCACACAAGTCAGAAAAGCTGTTTTTTTACTCCTCTCCAAAAAGCGGAGAGGGCAGGGATCGAACCTACTATTCGATTGCTCGAATGTTACCAGTTTGTAGGCTTTTTTAGTTAGGGTGCGCCTTTAATTACTAACTACAATTAGACGTTAATAATTGACAGCAATTAGCCGTAAACTGCCTCTGGGCGTATAATCAAATCGCCTGTAGGACGGCGATCTAAGACGTAAGGTTGAAAGCGATCGCGCCCGACATCAAAATGCTGTGCGAGTCGTTCTTTAACGGCTCCATCATTCATATTGGGCGTGATGCCTAGCTGCTCTTCTGCAACATCGTAAGAACGCCCTTCAAAACGAATATGAACCATGCTAGCACCTCCTATAAATATTTTAGATTTGGGATTTGGATTTGGATTTGGATTTGAATTTGGATTTGGTAGCTTGTCTGTTCTGTAATTTAGTCAGCTTATAATTTGGCAAATAATTACAGAAGAAAACGCCGCTCTAAATGATACAATTGTCTAAGACTTTCAGTTTTTTCGGTTGGCTTTTCCTGTCTGAGTATGATAGAGTTCTCTTCCTCTAAATCTGTCTCAGTTTGGTCAAAGTTACGCCGCTCTAGTTGAATTTTCTCTGACTCGCTGGGAGTCTGAGCATAACTGAAAAATCGGGTGTAAAGTAATAACATCGATCGCTGATTAATCTTCGTTTCAAGATTGATAGATATTTAGTTGTCAAGGTTCGGGTAGGCTTTTGCTGTAGAGGCTTTCGACCTCTCCTTTGCTTGCCACACTTATATACTACACAAATACTACAGAACTGTCAAGGGGGTTGGGAAATTTTTTTTTAGCACCTGCGCCCACCCTAGACGAAAAGTTGCTCCTCTATAAAAATGACAAAAAACCCCTCTTATATAAAGCAGGGGTTTTTTGTTATTAGACCTAGCTAGCACAGACTAATTTAGCCTTTCCAGCCTTTTTCAGCTTGAGAAAGCACGTAGGTAGCCACATCCTCAATTTGTTGGTCGCTTAAACGACCCTTGAATTTTGGCATCGCATTTTTGCCATTTGTCACCTGGGCGGTGATGGCTTCTAGAGAGTTCATCGCAAACTTCTCCAAAGCTTCTTTTTTCAAGGTTCTTTGAGCCATCACAACATTACCGCCACCGATATGGCAAGCAGCACAGTTAGCGGCAAAAACTTTCGCTCCATTAGCGATATTTCCCTCTGCCAATGCAGGGCGACCAAAACCGAGGGTAAATATTGCGATCGCGAACAGGACAATCGATAAGATTCTTTTCAACTGAGTTCTCCTCTAGTAACATTTTTCCCCTCTCCAGCTCTCGCTGTCAGGGGGACTTTCCAACATCAAAGCATCTTGACCAAACTATTTTACCTGTTGATACACTCACAATAGCGATCGCAGCCTTTTTCCCGCCCATTTTCAATTCTCAAAACTCTCCACGCCCCATCCCGGAGCCTTTTGAGCGGCTCTGAGTACAAAAGCAGCCAAATTTTCTATTTGCTCCTGTGGCATCCAACTTTCCGGTACCTCTCGGCACCAATAGCTTTCCTCGCTGCCGTCGTAACTCATCGGCTCTCTCAAAAAAGCCACCAAGCTGCTAACATTGTCACGGGGAGGCGTTGCAGCTTTGAGGTCTTTCAAAGACAGAGATACCATTGGATTGGGTAGTGTCGCTCCCCCTACGTGACAGTTCAGGCAGTTTTGCCCAAACAGGCGTTTGCCCGCCGATAAATCCTCACCAGAAAACAAGCGAGTTTCTCCCTGACCGTTTAGCTCTAGCTCAATAGGTTCTTTGGCTTGCAAATACCGAACCACATAGGGATCTAAAGCATCAGCTCGGGCAGGTTGGACAGCACTTAATAGCAGCAGCCCACTTACTAAAATCCCCAACAGATAACGAACTAAAACACTATGGCGTAGCATGAGGGCGAGCAATATAAATGTGATATTGAATTCTAGGGCCAAACAATTTTAGACTTTAGATTTTAGATAAGAGCTCAGCCCCGAACCCGCTCGATGCTTGCAGTCCGTAAACAACCTCACCATCTAAAATCCAAAATCTAAAATTTAAAATCCTTTAACGAGCTCCTTTGCCACCACCCCACTGAGAACCGATAATCTGCGGTTGCAATAGAATATGACCCGCGATCGCATAAAGGTCATCATCCGTGAGATTTCTCATTTCAGTGAAAATATCTGCACTTTTAGTGCTAGGGTGCAACTCAGAAATTTCGGTAAACCCGTCAAACGTCTTTGGGTTTTTCATGAACTCCACCAACGTTTCTATATTAGTGCGTGGTGGGGATGCCAAAGCTAAAGTGTCAGGACTCAAATTCACATTTGGGTCAGTTTTTGTCATACCCCCCACATGGCATTGAGCGCAAGCTGAGTTAAATAAGCGTTTGCCTTCTTTAACTTGTTTGAGGCTCAACACCACAGTTTTACCCTGAGCGTTCAGAGGAACAGTGCGAACCTCTTCGCTGAGTTCGACAGCAAGGGCACCGCCGACAAAAATCTGAAATGTCAAGAATACAGTGACAACAGCAATGAAATATCTTTTAAGCATGGTTCTCCCTAAAAACAGGTTAGTTATTGAACCCTTTACACAGAATGGATCAATCTGCAATAGGTTCTGAGTCACGGCCTCGATCGAGTTTAGAAATAATTGCCTTAACATCCTCCAAAGCCAAACGGGTTCGCGGATGTTTGTAAGCAATTCCCAACTCATCGCACAAACGCAGTACATCTTCTACAGGGACGTTGTAATCCACTGCTATTTCTGCAATCGACAGGTCTGCAAAACCCATAATTATTGGTTGCTGACAGTTGACATTCTCATCCCTAAAGAGGATGGGATTCAAAGCGAGATTTCGCTCTAAATCTCCCTATTGCTAGGGTGATTGGGCGCAATCTTTTTGCTTTAAAAGGTAGGCTGCTATCCTAGTCTTACAACTAGCTCAGAGAAGCGTTTAGGGATTCTTCCCTGGTTTCGCAGATTCCCTGCGTACCTTTTTAAAAGATTATCCCAATATCCGCCCATCAGGTATTACTGATCCCAGCCATCAATCTCTCTTGAGCACCAAACGAAAGCAGTTGTGAATCACAATCAATATCATCCCATCCAGATGCCCTTTTACCAACTAGCTGTCTTTGCTTCGATCGCCCGCTTTAGGGCAATCGCCCGAAGCTAGTGGTATGTGTGGGTATAATGTGGGGATCGCTCGGATTCAAGCTTTCTGCCACGCTAGAAGCGGAACTGATTTGCGGTTGGGGTTGGTGAAGTCGAATTAGCTGAGCTAAAGTTTTCTTTAACTGGGTGCGAGGTACGATCGCATCTACAAAGCCCTGAGCCAGTAAATACTCAGCAGTTTGGAAATTTTCGGGCAGCTTTTCCCGCAGAGTTTGCTCGATTACCCGGCGACCGGCAAAGCCAATTGTTGCTTTTGGTTCTGCAATAATAATGTCGCCGAGCATAGCAAAGCTAGCTGTCACGCCGCCAGTTGTAGGGTGAGTCAAGACCGGAATGTAGAGCAGTTTAGCTTCTCGATGCCGTTCTAAGGCTCCAGAAATTTTTGCCATCTGCATCAGCGACAGCATTCCTTCCTGCATTCTGGCACCACCAGAGGCACAGACAACGATCGCCGGTAAGCCTTCGAGGGTAGCGCGTTCGATCAGGCGGGTGATTTTTTCTCCTACTACTGAACCCATGCTCCCTCCCATAAATTGGAAGTCCATCACAGCAAGGGCTATGGGTAAGCTTTCTAGTTGGCCTAGTCCCGTTTGTACTGCGTCTACTAAGCCAGTTTTTTCTTGAGTTTCACGGAGGCGATCGCTATACTGTTTGCGATCGCGAAACTTTAACGGGTCAGTCGCGCACAATCCCCAATCGATTGCCTTCCAGGTATTCGCATCGATCAACTGCTCGATACGTTCCTCGCTGTATACTCTCAAATGATGGCCGCACTCTAAGCACACCATAAAATTTGCCCGGAGGTCTTTGGCATAGGTGAGCGCCCCACAAGCTTCGCATTTAATCCACAGCCCGTCAGCAATTTCGCGTTCGGGCCGCTGTTCAGAATTTGGCACTGCTTTTCGTCGATCTGCAAACCAGTCAAATAAAGACATTAAAACTTGGTAATTGGTAATTGGTAATTGTTAATTGTTAATTGTTAACTGTTAACTGTTAACCGTTATCTGGATCTTCCTCAATCGGACTGATTAGGAGCGATGCCGCCCACTTGTCTTGCGGTCGGACTTGCAAAGCTGTGGCACTCCCAGCTCCCAAATACGATGCTAAGCCCAAATCCACAATCCGAGCCGGGATTTGATGAGCGGCTAGTAACTGCTCCATCAATTCGGCTTCCCAGCGGAAGCTAGTAGTTTTTAGCGTAATCCAAGACACAGATTATCTTACCAATTTAAGGGACTAGGCTATCTGCCAATTATTTATCTGAGTAAACATACCTAATTAGAGGCTAAAATTAGGGAAAAATAACTGCAAATAAATAGATATTATCATCTCGCCCCAAAGAGCTGTTAATACTGCGCCCAAAGCCAAAAATGGCCCGAAGGGCATCTGTTGGCGGCGACCAAGCCAGCCCAATGCGATCGCACCCCCACCCACAAATGCCCCCAGAGTACAGGCGAGAAACCCCGCCAGTAGTAGATATTTCCAGCCTAACCACGCTCCCATCATCGCTGCTAATTTAGTATCTCCCGCTCCCATCGCAGTTTGCCCAAAGACAAGGGAACCTGCTAAGGCAATGATGTCAAACAACCAAAGACCAACAACTGCACCGGTAACACCCGTTAATACTAGACGATCGATCCCAACTGCGAGATTAAAGTTGGGCAATAAACCATTTAATGCTTGGAAAACTAGACCGAGAACCAATCCTGACCGAGTTAAGGCATTAGGAAGGGTCATGGTGTCTAAATCAATTAAAGATAAAGCTAAAAGCCAGCTAAAAAACGTCCAGTAACCCAAAGTTTCTAGCGTTACCCCGAACCTCCAGAAAACTAGCAAAAACATCAGACCCGTTGCTGCTTCTACAATTGGATAGCGGGCAGAAATAGGACTTCGACAGTGCTTACACCGCCCCCGCAGCCACAGCCAGCCGAATACTGGTACATTTTCGGAGAGTCGGAGTTGATGTAAGCATTGAGGACAGCGAGACGGCGGCCAGAGCACGGACAATTTTGCTGGTAGCCGATAAACTACGACATTGAGGAAACTGCCAATTGAGGCTCCTAGTACAAATATAATTAAGGCAAAAGGCAGAGCGGTGAGTATTTCCATTAAGAAGGGGCTAGGGGCTAGGGGCTAGGGAAGAGGAAAGAGGGGCTAGGGGCTAGGGGCTAGGGAAGAAGGGAAGAAGGGAAGAAGGGAATAGAATAAGCAGACTTTAGCAATAAGCGAGCGTCCTAACTGACTTGGGAGTTGCGATAAGTAGTTGGACAAAAATAAATAATGTCATTGCGAGCCCAGCGAAGCAATCCCAAACCCCTGCGTTGGCGAAGCCTGCGCGTAGCGCTTATGCTTCACTTCACTATCGTTCCGTTCGCAATGACATGGTTGCGTTTATTTATAGCAACCGCCATAACGGTTAGGACATTCTAAATCGCCTAAACCATGTCTAGTATTGCATTTTCCTCCTGCCTCAAGCCGAACTGCTATATGTCCGACTACTTAGCACTTAGAGGGCGGCGTTACCAGTTTACTAATAAATTTGCGATTCAATATGCTCAAAAGGTACGTAACATTCATCGGGTAATAACACTGGCTTCGATGAGAAAATTAGTTGACCTCGGCTGTTTACTGTGTTAATTACTACGCCCATTGGACGCTGCATTTGGTCGGAGTGTACTTCCAAATAGGCACGATAGGTGAGTCTGGCGGTTCGGAGTAAAGTCGAATCGAACAACATGGAGCAATCTCGACTGTTTAGCGTTTTTTTTGCCAATCCTTGCGATCGGGAGTTAAACAAATTGTAAGCCTGAATTTGCTACTTCTCGTGCTTACTATTCGATGTTTTATCTCGCCCCAGCATTTTCCGAAGCTGAACGACTATCCTATTCGCGACACTCAGCAGCCAATATTGATGCGGTTATCTAATTATAAATATTAGCTTTGCTTTCTCCAAAATCTCTATTATTATTAAAATACAACTATCCAAGATATTAAACACAACGAGTCAGTACATCCATGCCTGCTAAAGATGCCTTTCACGAAGTTGTTAAAACCGCTCTCCAGAAAGATGGATGGCAGATTACTCACGATCCATACACTTTACAAGCTGGAACTCTAGAGCTTTACATTGACTTGGGGGCTGAAAAGGTGGTTGCGGCCCAAAAAGACGGACAGAAAATCGCCGTTGAAATCAAAAGCTTTATTGGCCCATCCAAAATATCCGAGTTTTACACAGCTTTAGGACAATTCATTAGTTATAGAGCAGCTTTACAACAACAAGAAGCAGACCGCATTTTATATCTGGCAATACCCAGCAATGTCTACCATAGTTTTTTCACAATGGGCTTTATTCACTCTTTAGTTAAACAAAATAAAATTTATTTAATTATTTACAATATAGAGCGGGAGGCAATCGCACAATGGCAAATGTAGAACTTTATAGGCAGCACATCCAAAATCTTCTCTCCCAACACGCCAGTCTGGTTTGGGATGAGCGAATTCAGGCTGAAACTATCTTTGATACCGACCGCGATCGTTATCAATTAGTCTATGTAGGCTGGCGCAATCAGGAGCGAATTTATGGCCCGGTTTTGCACCTAGATATTATCGACAATAAAATTTGGATTCAGCAGGATGGAACCGAGGTGGGTATTGCCAATGAACTCGTAGAATTAGGAGTTCCTAAACAAGACATTATACTAGGTTTTGACCCTCCTAATATGCGAGAATTCAGTGAATTTGCCATCGGATAAATTACGTTTAATTTACTGTCGAT